>DATLLB010000670.1:0-2615 GCA_035538075.1 Enhygromyxa sp. | reverse complement strand
CGATCACGTCGACGTCGCCGCCGATCGGGCGGCCCTGGCTGCGATCCTCGAGGAGCTCGATCAGCTCGACGAAGCCGAGGCGCTCTATCGCCAAGTGCTCGCCGTGTTCGAGCGCGTGCACGGGCCCGAGCACTACGAGCTGTGCATCAACCTCAACAACCTCGCCGCGCTCGAGCATCGCCGCGGACGGATCGCCGAGGCCGAGCGGCTCTACGATCACACGCTCGCGCTCAAGCGCCGGTTGTTGGGCCGCGATCATCCCGACGTTGCGATGACGCTCAACAACCTCGCCGTGCTGCACGACGAGCAAGGCTCACGACGGCGCGCCGAGGCCCTCTATCGCCAGGCGCTGCGGATCTTCAGCAAGACGCTGCGACCGCGCCATCCGAAGTTGGTCCAGTGCCGCGCCAACTACCAGGCGCTCGCGCAGTGAAAGGGCGGAGCAGCCCCGCCCGCGGCTTGACACGAGCACGAGGGGCGAAGCACCGTACGTCCATGCTGCGAGCGGGACGATCGTTCTTGACCCTCCTCATGCTGGGCTGTCTGGTGACGGCGGCGCCGGCCTGCAAGACGAGCAAGAAGAAGGAGGCCGCCGAGCTGCAGGAAGGGGTCGAGTTCCCCGAGCCGACGGCGGGGCAGGTCGAGGAGCTCGGCAAGTGGGTCGCGGCTGCCTACGCGGGCTCGCCCGGCGAGGCGCCCGAGTTCCTGAAAGAGGGCAGCGGCAGCGCGTACGTGGCCCTGCGTGCGGGCGGCAAGTTGCTCGGTGAGGCCTGGGGGGCGGACGGCAGCATGGCCGACAGCCTCGCGGACGCGATCAACAAGGCCAAGGATCTCGCCGGCAGCACAACCGCCGACATGGTCGAGATCAACCTCGCGCACAGCTTCGACAGCGTGAAGGATCCGCGCGAGGAGGAGCTCTACCGCAAGGCCTCGGGCAAGCGCGTGGGCATCCGCGGGATCGAGCTGACCTACAACGATCACTACGAGCGCACGCCACCGACCACCATGATCGCCAACGCCGAGAAGTTCGGTGCGGTCGTGAAGCGCTTCTTGAAGAAGGCCGGCGTGAAGGACCTCGATCAGTTCGCGAAGGACGGCGGCAAGGCGCGGGTGTTCGAGAGCCACCAGGTGCTCGTGCGGCTGCCGAGCGGGGAAGGGATCAAGCTGCTGCGCGGCAACGTCCTCGTGCAGCCGTCCGAAGTCACAAAAGCGAACTTGCAGGCGACCACCGACTTGATGATCGAGTGGATGCTGACGCACCTGCACGACGACGGCCGGCTGACCTACCTGTGGATGCCGGAGAAGAGCGCCGAGAAGCCGAACGACAACAACATGATCCGGCAGTGGATGGGCACCAACGCGCTGATCAAGGTCGCCGAGAAGCGCAACGACCCCGAGCTGTGGGCCCGCATCGCCAAGAACATCGACTACAACCTCGAGCACTTCTACGAGCAGGAGGGCGAGCTCGGGCTGATCAAGCACCAGGGCAGCGTCAAGCTCGGCTCGCTCTCGCTGGCCGCGATGGCGATCATCAACCACCCCGAGCGCGCGCGCTGGCAGGCGCAGGAGCACGGGCTGCGCCGCACGATCGCGCAGCTGTGGCACGAGGACGGGGCGTTCGATTGCTACTACCCGGCTCGCGGCGCAGCCGATCGCAACGGCAACGTGCAGAACTTCTACCCCGGCGAGACGCTGCTGTTCTGGGCGCAGCTCTACCGCGAGAGCCGTGATCCCGAGCTGCTGCGCCGGTTCGTGAAGAGCTTCCGCTACTACAAGGCCTGGCACCTCGATCCCGATCCCAAGCGCCGCCGGCCCTCGTTCGTGCCCTGGCATACGCAGGCGGACTTCATCCTGTGGGAGGTGCTGCGCAGCGGCGATGCAGCGACGCCGACCCCAGGTGAGAGTGGGGGCGAGGGCACGCAGCAAGCGGAGCCCGAGACGCCGCCGGCAGCCACCGTGACGCCCGAGGGCTGGCCGGTCGGGACCACGCCGACGGAGCCAACCGAGATCAAGCCGGAGGAGCTCGAGCAGTTCGTGTTCGACATGAACGACTGGCTGATCGCCAACATGGAAGTGTGGGAGGAGTCGCAGTTCGACGACGAGAAGGGGCGGTTCCACTCGCGCGAGAAGGACTACGGGGTGCCGCACGCGTCGGCGACCGGCGTCTACATCGAGGGCCTGATCGACGCTTACGAGATGGCGAAGCGGCTCGGGGACAAGACTCGGCAGGCTCGGTATGCGCTCGCGCTGTCTCGGGGGATCCGCAGCGTCATGCAGCTGCAGTTCGTCGATGATGTGGACATGTACTACGTCACGGATCGGCGGCAGACGAAGGGCGGGTTGCGGACGGATACGATTCGGCCGGAGGTGCGCGTCGATAATGTGCAGCATGTGCTGATGGGGGTGCTCAAGGTGCTCGATCGCTTCGAGCCGGGCGAGTACAAGACGGACTGACTTGGGCGTGGTGCTCTGCGTGGTGCGGTCCGGGTTGGTCTGCGTGGTGCGGTCCGGGTTGCTCTGCGTGGTGCGGTCCGGGTTGCTCTGCGTGGTGCGGTCCGGGTTGCTGCGCGGTGCGGAAGGGTCGCCGAGTCCCAGCGCGCTGGGCTGCGCGAGGG
>DATLLB010000669.1:0-4591 GCA_035538075.1 Enhygromyxa sp. | reverse complement strand
CAGGTTGGGGTTGTCGGTGCAGGTGTCGGTCGGGTGCACCGAGTTCATGTTGAGCGGCGCGGGCAGGGGCGTCTCCTCCCACGCGTTGTTGATCGCGGTCGAGGCGAACTGATCGCCGGCGCTGATCATCTCGTTCGCGATCCCGCTCGACAGGATCACCATCTTGTCGCCCTCGAGCGTCGGGTAGGTCGCCGGGTTGTAGGTGCCGAGCTGGCCGGTGTGGACGTAGAGCTGCTGCGCGTTGCCGGTGAACGCGGTCGTGAACTGCAGCTCGTTGGGGCAGTTGATACCCATCGCGTGCCACGGGTCGTTGCTGCTGCCGTCGCAGGCGCTGTGCTGCGGGACCTGGCAGCCGCCGTTGTTCTCGCCGCCGCCGTCGGGGAACGGCGAGAGATCGAACTTGGTGCCGTCGCCCGCTTCCTCGCCGTCGCCGTCGCCACTCGGATCGCCGTCGCCGTCGCCTTCGCCGTGATCGCCCTCGCTCGTGCCGCCGTCGCCGTCGCCGGTGTCGGGATCGTCGGCCGTCGTGATGATGCCGGTATCCACGGCCTCGCCCCCGTTGTCGGCGGCGGTCGTGCAGGCGGTCAGCGAACAAGCCAGGAGCACCAAGCTACGGTTCATGGGACGACGTTCGCACAGCTCGGCGGCGGCGTCACCGAAATTCAGGGAGTGATGCACACTCCGATGTTGGCCAGCTCCGGCGTGGGCGGACCGTCTTCGTCCCAAAACGTGATGCATGCGTGGCCGGGAAAGCTCGCGCACGCTTCGGGGTCTTCGATGTCGCAGTAGGCCGTGCAGCACGATTCGCCCTCACAGCCGTCGAGCACCTCGGCGACGAGGCAGATGCTCCCGGCCGCGCAGTCGAAGGGGATCGCAGCGCAAGGCTCGGGCGGCGGTACGTCGTGGGTCGGCGAGCAGCCGAAGATGTCCTGCGCCCACTGGCACGCTTGCCCGGTAGGGCAGTCCTGCATGAGCGGATTGCAGGGAGGCACGCACACGAACAGCTCGTCGTCATGATGCGTGTGAAAGCACGAGAGGCCGTCGGGGCACATCAGATGGTCCGCGGCTCCGCTGCAGAGCGGCACGCACACGCCAGCGTCATCCTCGACGAACCAACACATGCTGGTTGCGTCGCAGTCGTCGACACCGGAGCTCGGATCCGCGATCGTGCACGGCTCGCCCGCCGGGATGTCGCCGGTCAGCAGCACGCACACCGCATGGTCGAAGTGCCCCTCGTCGTTGCTGACGGGCACGCACTTCTCGCCGTGGGGGCAATCCTGTGCGAAGGGATCGCAGCGGGGATAGACGTCGTAGTAGCCGTAGTCCAAGAACCCGCCGCCCGGGTTCCACTCGTCGACGTCGGTGTCTTCGTGCGGGTGAGTCGACGTCGTGCTCGAGGAGGTATCGCTCTCCTCGGTCGCCGACTGCTCGGCGCTCGGACGCGAGCCGCAGGCGAACGTGAGCGAGAGAAACTCGAGCGCGAGCAGTGGGTCGCGAGATCTAAGGCCGAGCGTCACCGCGATAGCGTATCAGATCGCGTCAGTCCCCGTAGCGAGCCACGAGCTTGCGGTAGGAACCGTTCGGCGTGTCCCATTCGTCAGGTTCACATGGCAGCGCGAGCACGTCTCGTACTACTTCTGCTGGGGGCAGATACTCGTGGCGTGTCAGATAATGCAGCAAGAGGCTCGGGGCGATGTAAATGGTCTCGCTCGTCGAAGCTGGAAGCCAAGTCTCCGACATGCCAAGCAAGAACCGCTCGCCGTCGACCAGCTCGTAGATGTCCTCGAGACCACCGCACGCGCGGCACCCATGGATGCCTCGCATCGGATTGCGCAGCAGACGTGTCGCGAGTGTGACCTTCTCGATGAACTCGCTCGGCGCCTTCCCCAATTGGAACGGCACGTCGAAATCCAACCAGCCCACATTCACGAGTGACGCCCGCGACGTCATCTCGGTGTACGAGTACTTGCTCAGGTCGGCGTAGTACATTCTACCTTCGCCGCCGGAGCAGGCCCAGACCGATCAGCGCCAGCAACCAAGCGCCCGGCGCTTTCCGATCGCCACCCGTGCAGCCGCAGCCCTCGTGGAGATCGGCGCCCAGCTCATCGCCGCCGGTCTCGCCATTCTCGCCCGAGTCGTCGGCGAACAGACAAGCTTCGTCAGGAGTGAAGGGGTACTCGAGCGTCGCGGGGCTGGCGGCTTCCTCGGTCCAGACCAGCTCGACGGTGTCCTCGAGCGCGCCATAGCGGGCACGCAAGACGGCGCTGCGCTGGATCGGCGTCGCCGAGGGCGGTTCGCAGCCGGTTTCGAGCATCGCGTATTCGCCAGTGCGTACATCGTTGTCGAGGTAGCCGGAGGTCACGGACAGCGCCCCGGCCTCCATGCTCCATTCGACGACCGCGCCATGCAGCACGCGACCCTGCGCGTCGCGAAGCTCGGCGAACGCGTAGGCGGGGCTGCCTGTCTCGGTCTCGACGACCGCGACCAGATCGAGGCTCGCGGCGGCCACCGAGGAAACACCGATCAGCTCGGGTGACTCGAGCACTTGGCCATCGGGCAGCGTCGCACGGACTCGGGCCACGCCGTCGAGCTCCATTCGTAGCGGCAGCTCGCCGGGGCTCTGAAATTCGAAGATTCCCTGATCGAAGTCCTCGTGCGGCTCGACGGCGGTGACGTCCTCCCCGACCAACGCCAGCGAGACGTCCGACAGCGACCAGTAGATCCGGCCGCCGGAGTCGTCGAGCCGCATCAGCGGCACGTCGAGCGCGTTGGCGATGACCAAGCGCGGCGCGGAGGGGTCTTCGCGGAAGTCGGCGAGGCTGCGGCCCGGCGCGAGCCCAACCACCATCACTGCATCGGTGCCGATTCGCTCGGGGGCGCGTGCACGCCAGTCGTCGAAGCCCAGGCGCAGCTCGGGATCCGGATTGACGATCGTGAAGCGGAGCTGATCACCTTCGTACTCGCACGTTCCGGTCGGCGTCAGCGACCAGGTGACCTCGCCGGGCGCGTCGAAGGGGAGGCACCCATCGGCGTCGAGCTGCGCCGGACCTACGATGCTCTCGTCGAAGCAGGCCCGCACGTCGTCTTGTTGAGTACCCAAGAATACTTCGGTGCCATTGTCGACCGCCGCCTCGGCGACGCCCGGGCAGATCCGCGAGCCGAGCAGGACCCGATCGCCCGATTCGAATTCGATGAGCGGATCGACCGTGCCCAGGTCGAAGCCGAGGTTGCCGAGCTCGCCAGGGACCGCGCACGCGGTCAGGGGCAGGGCGAGAGCAGCAAGGCAGAGTCTCCAGCGTCGCATGCCAGCGACGTTAGCACTCGCCGCCGAAGCTCTGCTAGCGCAGCTCGGAGACTCGCCAGCCGCCGGTGGTCTGCTCGAAGGTGATCGCCCGCCCACCGCCGTAGCGCAGCACCGCCCGCGAGTTGTCGGCCGAGTAGCTCAGCGACCCCGGCTCCTCGAGGGCGGCCTCGATCGCATCGGCGCGCGCGCTCCAGTCCTCGCCGAGCCGCTCGAGCATCTCGGTCGCGAGCACGCGCTCGAGCTGCGCGCTCGAGATCCCACGCAGCACGGCGATCAACGCCCGCGCGGTGGCGGCCGGCGTCGACGTGTCGGGGATCCCCGGCAATCCGTCGACGACCAAGAAGCCCTGCTTGGTGTGGGTCCAGTGGATCACCACGCCGCCCGGATGCGTGGTGGTGCCGGTCATCACCGGGGCTTGCCGATCTTCGTCGAGCTCGTCGAGGGCCTTCAGCGCAGCGTTGTGCTGCGACTTGCTCTCGGCCCAGCGCTTGCGGAACTCCTCGATGTCGGTGCGCGCCTGGACCTCGGGCGCGAGCAGCTCGTAGGCGGCGTCGGGATCGTCGGCTCGCAGCGCGGCTGCATAGGCGTCGCGCAGACCTTCGGGGCTGCGCTTGGCCCCGGCCGCACACGCGGTGCCGGCGAGCGAGAAGGCCAACGCGACACAGAGATTAATTTGCGAAGGCTTCATGGTCCGTCTTGCTTGGTGAAGATCGTCTCGGTCGCCTGCGCCGGATCGGTCTGCGGGTAGTCGAGAGTGTAGTGCAGTCCGCGGCTCTCTTTGCGGCGCGACGCGCTCTCGACCATCAGATAGCCAACCAGCGCGAGCGAGCGCAGCTCGAGCACGTCGCGGGTCACGCGGTAGTGCCAGTAATACTCGCGGATCTCCTGATGGAGAATCTCGAGCCGCCGCCGCGCCCGGGTCAGCCGCTTGTCGGAGCGGACGATGCCGACGTAGTTCCACATCAGCGCCCGCACCTCCTCCCAGTTGGCGGTCACCATCACGGCCTCGTGCGAGTCGACGGCGTTGGCCTCGTTCCACGGGTCGACCTTGCTCGGCGGCGTGCGGCCAAACTCGTCGCAGACCTCGGCGGCGCCCTTGGCCAGGACCACGGCCTCGAGCAGCGAGTTGCTGGCCAGCCGACAGGCGCCATGCATGCCGCTCATCGCCACTTCGCCGATCGCCAACAACCCCGGGATCGAGGTGCGCCCCCACGGATCGACGACCACGCCGCCGCAGGTGTAGTGCGCCGCCGGGACCACCGGGATCGCCGTCTTGCGCATGTCGAT
>DATLLB010000668.1:0-4941 GCA_035538075.1 Enhygromyxa sp. | reverse complement strand
GGCCCGCGGCTGAGCATGCGCATCATCGAGGAGACCGAGCGCATGGCCACCGAGTCGGCCGAGGGCCAGGCGATGGAGCTCGGCTGGCGGCGCGACAACGCGGTCGAGGTGCGCGAGGCCGACTACCTCGAGATGGTGCTGAAGAAGACCTGCTGGCTGGCGACCATTCACCCGCTGCGGATCGGGGCGATGATCGCGACCCGCGACCGCGTGCCGCTCGATCCCTTCATTCGCTTTGGCTTCCTGCTCGGCGCCGCGTTTCAGATCCAGGACGATCTGCTCAACCTCGTCGGCGACGAGCATGCCTACGGCAAGGAGCTCGACGGCGACATTCACGAGGGCAAGCGCACCTTGATGCTGATCCGCGTGCTCGAGCGGGCGAGCGCGCCCGAGCGCGCCGCGATCCTCGAGCTGCTCGCGCGCCCCCGAGCCGAGCGCAGCGCAGCGCAGGTCCGCTGGGTCCGGGCGCTGATGGACGAGTACGATTGCATCGAGTACGCGCGCGCGGTCGCCCACGGGCTCGCCGGCGCGGCGCTGCACGAGTTCACGCAGATCTTCGGCCCGCTGCCCGACTCGCGCGACAAGCAATTCATCGCCGGCCTGACCACCTGGGTGCTGGCCCGTACCTGATTCGAAGAGGAGACACATCATGCGATTGCCCCGCTTCAACGAGGCCCGAGGCGAGACCGCCTCGATGCAATTGATCCCGCCCTTTCACTTCACCGGGGTCACCATGCGCGTGTTCCCGCTGCGGGCCAATCGCTACCTGCTGCAGCGATTCATCGATCAGCAGCTCAACATCATCCCGCCCGAGGCCGGCAGCTTTCGGGTGTTCCTGCCCTACATCTATTTGATCATCGTCAACTACGGCAAGATGTCGGTCGAGGCCGCGAACCTCGGCTGGATCTCGCAGAACGAGGTCGCGTTCAGCGTGCCGCTGATCTGGCGGCACGAGGTCGACGGCAAGATGGTGCAGGAGTTCGCCTACGTCTCGCCGTTCATCTACGTCGACAACCCGCTGTCGATGACGACCGGCCGCGAGGTCTACGGCTGGCCGAAGATGATGGCCAGCTTCGATCCGCAGCTGAGCGCGTGGATGGACAACCCGACCAATCGCATCCAGCAGGCCGCGATGAGCGTCGACATGGTCCGTGAGGCCTACAGCGGCGCTCAGGCGACCCGCTGCACGCTGATGGAGGTCGACGCGGCCCCGATCCCAACCTTCGCGCATGTGCCCTTCGATGTCCGCAACCCGCTGATGCCGTGGAATGCGATGCGCAAGGCCGTCTACACCAGCTCGGCCTTGTTCAGCGACTCGATCGAGATCTTTCGCGGGCTGCTCGAGGAGTTCGTGACCGGCACCGCGCGCGAGGGCATCGGCGGGCAGATCGAGCGGGCCGTGACCTCGCCGTCCTCGCTGGCGATCCTCAACACCGTCAACCTCAAGCAATTCCGCGACGCGCAGGATCCGAGCAAGTTCTGCTATCAAGCGCTCACCAACACGCCGATGACGATCAAGTCGTTCCGGCGCGGCGGCATGCTCGGCGACCTGCGCACGCTCGCGGGCGACGTGACCGGCGGCTATCGCATTCGCATCCACAATTACGACACCCAGCCGATCGTCGGCTCGCTCGGGCTCGAGGTCGCCGGCTCGGCGGACATCGAGGGCAGCAATGTCTCGAACCTGCTGCCCGTCTTTCCGTTCTGGGTGGAGATGGATCTCGAGTATCCGCTGGCCTCGGTCCTGGCCTGGCGGCACAAGGGCAGCCACTGCTGGTATCACGGCGACAAGTCGACGCCGACGCCGATCCCCGAGAGCTTCAACACCGCGCGCGGTGCCGGCGGGGGCGACATCGCCGGGCCTTATCAATTCCCCGATGCGACCATCCGCGTGCTGCCGCTGCTCGCCGACGCGCACAAGCTCGACGCGTTCATCGACGCATACCTGAACGCGACGCTGGCCGAGAACAGCCCGGACGAGGCCACGCGCTCGGTGTTTCGCGCGTGGGGTCGCTACGTCTACCTGATCGCGCTCGACGACGAGCGCAGCTTCTCGGAGTCGAACAACGTCGGCGAGCTCGCCACTCGCCAGGTGCGACTCTACATCCCGGTCAAGTGGTATCAGAAGATTGGCGAGACCATTCGGCTGGTCTCGACCGCGCTGGTGCCGGCCTATTCGTACGCCAACTCGGCGACCGCAGCGATCTCGCTGTCGTCGATCACCGGCATCCCGACCATGACCGCGGAGCTGGAGAGCCCGCCCAACACCTGGCTCGATCGGCGCGGGCCCTCGCCGACCGCCAGCGATCAATACATGATCCTGCGCGGCGACGTGCTGCCGGTGCTCAACCTCGGCCAGCAGGCGACCGTGCGCACGATCATCGAGGTCGACAACGTCGAGCCGCTCTCGACCGACGACGTGCACGGCTGGCAGCGGCTCGCCGATCGCTGGGCGCCGCCGCTCAAGCACGAGCACCTGCGCAAGCGCGACGTCGACGATGATCAGCTGCGCGAGGCCAAGACGCTCGCGCTCGAGCTGCTCGCCAATGGTGCGGAGTTCGACATGCTGACGCTCAAGCAATTCCGCAGCGCCGCGGATCCCAAGCTGGCCTGCTATCAGGCGCTGGTGCGGGTGCCGACCAAGATCGAGCAGCTGAGCGAGCTCGAGGAGATCGAGACGCCGCTGCACGTGCGCATTCACGAGTACCCCAGCCAGGCGATCGTCACGACCCTGGGCCTGGTGGTCAAAGACTGGCAGCAAGGCGGCGGCAGCCGCATCGCGGTGATCGAGCCGTGTCGGCCGTTTTGGCTGCGCGGGCGCCTGCGCCAGGAGCTCGGCACCAACGTGCACGTGTGGCCGACCCCCTCGGGTCAGGCGCGCGGGTCCGAGGCGCCCGACCTCGACGGCATGCTAATCAGGGGCCCGAAGCTGGGCCCCGATCTCGTCGATGCGATCGAGGACGGCACCCCGCAGTTCCTGCACGGCCAGGTGATTCGCTGGCTCGAAGAGGGCAACGAGCCGCTCTCGGCCGAGCGCGCGCGTGCGGTGGTCGAGGCCCTCGAGCCGCAGGTCGTCATCGAGAGCGTGCTCTCCAACGAGTGGGAGGCGTGGTTCGATCCTCGCTGGCAGCGCGGCCGCAATTACATCATCGAGCGCCTGCGCCGGGCGACCGCCGACTCGTTCCCGAGCGAGGTCACCAAGAAGACCGCAGAGACCCTCGGCAAGATTCGCGACAAGCTGCTGGCGAGCATGCACGATCGCAAGCTCGGCATCTCCCCGCATCGTCATCGCGTGGTCGAGCACGACCTCGAGCGCTACGCGAGCTTGGCCACGCTGCTCGGCGACGTGCAAGCCTGCGAAGAGCAGCTGCAGGCCGTCGTGGTCCTGCGCGGCGGTCGGGTGGGCAGCGGGCAGGTGCAGTCGGAGAAGGACGCGCTCGAGCGCCGCCTGGCGGCCGATCACGAGCTGCTGAGCCACCTCTACAAGCTCCGCGAAGCGGACGAGGCTGCGCACGAAGGGGCCGAGCAGCCGAGCGAAACCGATCCGGATCTGCAGGATTCCGACAGCTCGATCGAAGAGGCGTTCGAGCGTGTGTTCGACGTGCTCGAGGACACCTTCGAAGGTGACGATTTCGACAGCAGCAAGCTCGCCGCGCTCAACGACGATCGTCGCAGGCACATCGTGCGCTCGGTGAAGGAGACGCTCGACCTGCTGCGCGACGGGATCGTGCTCAAGCTGGCCAAGTCGTGGCAAAAGCCCGACGCGTGCATTCGTCGCCACACGGTCCTGAGCCAAAGCGTCGATCAGTACTTTCCACGGCCCGAGTCGTTCGACGAGCATTGGTACAAGGGCCCCACGCTGGCGGAGCCAGCCGAGATCGATCGTCGAGATTGAGCCAGCCCGACCCGACGTCGCGCCACTTTGACGCGTTCGGGCCGAACGCCGAACGCCACATTCGTTGCGACGGCGCAAAACGCCAGTTGGCGCAATCATTGCTCGTTACCGGCTCCATGAACAACCAACGCGAGCAAGACATCGACAAGCTCAACTCCTTCCTGCGGGGCGAGCTGTCCGCCGTGGAGACCTACAATCAGGCGATCGCCAAGCTCGACGACGATCCGGCCATGCGCCAGCGCTTGGTGACCTTGCGCGACTCTCACAGCGCGCGCGTCCAGCAGCTGTCGTCGATGGTCAGCAGCCTCGGTGGCAAGCCCGACACCACCTCGGGAATGTGGGGTGGGTTCGCCAAGCTGGTCGAGGGTGGCGCCAAGATCTTCGGAAAGTCCGCCGCGGTCGCAGCTCTCGAGGAGGGCGAGGATCACGGCAAGCGGCTCTACAAGGACAACGTCGACGAGCTGAGCCCCGAGACGCGTGCGTTCATTCGCTCGCAGATCATGCCCGAGCAGCAGCGCACGCACGACACCCTGTCGGCCCTGCAAAAGCAGGTGTGACGCTCAGGCGCTGCGATACCACGCGATCGCGTCACGCAGCGTCTGGTCGAGGTCACGAGGTGCGGCGCCGAGCTGGCGCTGCACCTCGCCCACTTCGGTGCTTCCGCTGGCCGCGGTCAGCAGCAGGCCGATCGCCGGATGCGGGTTGTCGCGGCCGAATGTGGCGTAGACGCGATCCATCCACATTGCGCCGAGCACCGCCGGCGCCAGCGGCATTCGTGCGATTGGAGCGGCGACGCCGGCGAGCTGGCAGATTCGATCGGCGAGCGCGTCGGCGCCGAGGTTGTGACCGCTCAGCAAGATCGGCACGCCGTAGCGCTCGCGCGCGACCGCCTCGAGCAGCCCGCGGGCGACGTCGCGGACGTCGATGACATTGATCGGGGCGCTCACGGTCGCCGGCAGCCGCTGCTCGAGCAACAGCGGAATGACGGACAGCTCGCGCGGCTTGCCATCCCAGGGTCCAAGACACGCGGTCGGGTTCACCACGAC
>DATLLB010000667.1:0-11934 GCA_035538075.1 Enhygromyxa sp. | reverse complement strand
GTACGGATCAGCATCTGCGTGGGGATCCACAGGTGGGCGACGAGCTCGCCTTCGGGCGCGTCTGCGGCGGGCTCGATCGCGATCGCCCAGTCGAGGATCTGGTTGTTGGGCAGCGCGAGCGAGCCGACCCAGTGGCCGCGGGGATCTGCGGGTGGTGGTGGTTGCTCGGAAGGTGCGGGCGTCGGCGTGGGCTCGACCACGGGGATCGGCTCGGCCTTGCAGGCGAGGATGGTGAGCGCAGCGGTGAGCAGGGGCGCGGCGTGGCGCATGGGGCATGCGATAACGGAGCGAGGCGTGGAGCACAAGCCGCCGGAGGCGACGGGCGCCGCGTGCCAGACCTGTCACCCGATCGCCCGATCACTTGATCGTCAGGGTGTGTTAAGCTGCCGACGTGCAGCCCATCGACCCGGCCCAGCTCGACTTCGAGTCGCTCGCCCGCGCTCAGGCGCAGGCTGCAGACCCGGCGTGGCGTGCTGCTGCGGCGCATGGGATCGACCTGCTGCTGCTCGAGCGAAACCTCGAGCTGACGCCTGCGGAGCGCATGCAGCAGCACGAGGACATGCTGCGCCTCATGGGCCGATGATGCTGCGACGCAAGCGGCCGCAGCGAAACCAGGCGCTGCTGGAGCGGCTCACGGATGGCGGCGTGGAGTTCTGCATCATCGGTGGGATCGCGGCCGTGCTGCATGGCGCGACCCGGACGACCGTCGACCTCGACGTCGCCGCGCCCTTCACCGAGGAGAACCTCGTCCGTCTGCTGGCAGCGCTCGCCGATTTGGATGTCCGGCACGCGACGCGGCCGGATCTGCGAGTCGCGGACGAGCCGCTCGCACGGTTGTTGACGTTCCGCATGCTGCTGCTCGAGACCGACATGGGGCGGCTCGACGTGCTGCGCGAGGTCACGCCGATCGGTCCCTACGCTGCGCTGCAAACCGTCGAGATGGACGTGGGTCTGCGGCGATGCAAGATTTTGGACATCGACGATCTGATCAGGGTCAAGCGTAGCTTGACTCGACCGCAGGATGTCGAAGTTGCGGTGCAGCTGGAAGCCATTCGATTGCGATCGGGCTGAGCAGTCCACAGGGCTCACGGCGTGAAGCCGCAAGTGTCCCCTTCGCAGCCAACGCAGTCCCATCGGAAGTTGTCAATCAGCACCACGCTCCCAAACAGCGCATCCCCGAGATCGGAGACCGACAGGGTGACCTGGACCTTCTCGCCGGGGGTCGCGGGGCCGCGGGCGAGCAGCCAGCCGGTGCCGGCGTTGAGCTCGAAGCCGGTCGCGTCGAGGGCGGGGTCGAGCTCGACGTATTCGAAGCCGCCAGCCTCGGCCAGCGAGGTGGTGTTCATCGGCGCGGCGCCGATGAAGGTCAGATTGCCGGTATAGGTCTCGGAGTCCGACCAGGCCACGAACATGTCGTTGTACATCGTGTCGATGAAGGTTGGATATTCCGAGCTGAAGAACGCGAAGTCGAAGATGTAGCCGTGCACGCCGGCCGGCGTGGTCATCGTGAACTGCAGCGCGAGCTTGTCGTTGAGCGAATTCCAGCCGAGCTCGTACCATTGATGGTGGAGCGAGTCGGAGCAGTCGTTGGCGCCGTCGCAATTGATGAATGGCGTGCCGCCCTGGCCGAAGTTCGATCCGTGCGTGGGCGAGATCGGGGCCGGGAATGCGCCGCCGTTGGGGTTTAGGTTCTCGCCGTAGCCGACCTGCGCGTCGAAGGGGACGATGACGCCGCCGTCGAAGTTGACCGACGGCAGCACGCCCGTGCTCAGCAGCAGGATCGCGGCCGAGGTGTTGGGCTGGATCGCAGGGATGTCCGGGTCGCCCGAGGGCACGACCTGAAACTCGCGGGCGGCCCACAGCATGCCGCCGTGGTTGGGTCCGGTGGCGAGGCCGAAGTACTTGGCGACGCGCCAGCTCGACGGATCGGCGGCGGACATCGACTGATTGGTGATCTCGATGCCCTGCTCGGATCCCGACGGGCAGCCGAGGCCGATCGCCGCGAATGGGTCTTGCGTGATGCCCTGGCCGACGATGTCGCAGTCGATGTACTCGGCCGGCGCGGCGCACTGCGGATCGGGATCGCCGTCGCCGTCACCGTCACCATCACCGGTCGGATCGCCATCACCGTCGCCGGTCGGATCGCCATCACCGTCGCCGGTCGGATCGCCATCACCATCACCGCTCGGGTCACCATCACCATCGCCTCGCGTGTCCGCATCGCTGGCGATCGGCACATCGAACGCAGGGTTGGCCATCGTGCAGGCGATCATCCCGAGCGGTACGATCAGCAGCTCGCGTCGAAGGCCCACAGCCACAGCATGCCACGGTCGCCCGCGCGCTCGCACATCTATTCGATTGGCATGTCGAGCTGGCTGCGAACGTGTGGCAGCTTGGCGAAGCCGTTCTTGTCCAGCGCCTTGTCGAGGGCATCCTGAGCCGAGACCACGCCCTCGCGGACCAGGCGGTCGAGCGTCGCGTCCATGCCCTGCATGCCATCCTTGCCGCCGCCCTGGATGAGGCTGTCGATCATCGAGGTCCGGTTCTCGCGAATGCAGGTCGACACCGCGGTGGTGCCAATCAATATCTCGTGGGCAGCCACGCGCCCGCTGCCGTCGGCGCGCTTGAGCAGCTGCTGTGCGACGATGCCGGCCAGCGACTCGCCAAGCATGCCGCGGATGGCCGGCTGCTGGCCGCTTGGAAACACGTTGATGAAGCGATCGATCGTCGCGGCCGCCGAGTTGGTGTGCACGGTCGCGAAGATCAACACGCCATAGCTGGCCAGCTGCAGGGCCAAGCGCATGGTCTCGGGCCCGCGCAGCTCGCCGACCAGGATCACGTCGGCGTTCTCGCGACCGGCCGAGCGGATCGCATCGGCGAAGCTCGGCACGTCGGCCCCGACCTCGCGGTGGGTGATCAGGCACTTGGCCGGCTGATGCACGAACTCGACCGGATCCTCGATGGTGAGGATGTGGCCGGCGCGGTTGTGGTTGATCCACGAGAGCATCGCGGCCAGCGTCGTGCTCTTGCCGCTGCCGGTCGGCCCGGTCACCAGCACGAGGCCGGCGCGACGACGGGCGAGCTCGAGCACCTGGCTGGGCAAGCCGAGCTGCTCGGCCGAGAGGATCTTCGAAGGGATCGTCCGAAACACCGCGCCGGGGCCGGTGTGCGTGTAGAGGTAGTTGCAGCGAAAGCGCGAGCGGACGACCCCATTGCGCTCGAGCGAGTAGGCGAAGTCGAGGTCGCGCTCGCGGTGGAATTGCTCGCGCAGCCGCACGTCGAGCAGCTCGTCGAGCAGCGCTCGCATACCTCGTTCGTCGAGCGGCTGTGCGCCCGCTAGCGGGACCAGGTCGCCCTTGATGCGCAGCATCGCCGGATAGCCCACGCTCAGGTGCAGGTCCGAGGCGTTGTGCTCGAGCATGGTCTCGAAGTAGCGATCGAGCGCCGGCATCAGGGGTTCTCCTTGCGAGTGCGATTGAACATGTTGCGCACGGCACCGAGCGTGCTGGGTGGGGGTCCCTGCTCGGTGGTGCTGGCCTGCTTGAGGCCGCCAGGATGGATCAGGCGCGGATCGTCAGCGGCCGCCTTCGCGGCGGCCTCGTCGATCACACCCTTGGCGAGTAGCTCGTTGAGCGAGTCCTCGACGCGGATCATCCCGTAGTTGCGTCCGCGCTGCAGCAGGCTCGGCAGCTGAAACAGCTTGTTCTCGCGGATCAGGCTCCACAGCGGGATGTTGCCGGTGATCAGCTCGGCGGCCGCGACCATGCGCGAGCGATCGGCAGCCGCGACCAACCGCTGCGAGACCACGATCTTGAGCGCGCCGGCGAGGGTCGAGCGGACCTGGGCCTGATCGTCGGGCGGGAACATGTCGATCAGGCGATCGATGGTCTTGGCCCCGGACGGCGTGCTCATGCTCGCGATCACCAGGTGGCCGGTCTCGGCCGCCTGCAAGGCCATCTCGACGGTCTCGCGATCGCGCAGCTCGCCAATCACGATCACGTCGGGGTCCTCGCGCAGCGCAGCCTTGAGCGCGCGATGGAAGCTCGCGGTGTGGAGCCCGACTTGTCGCTGGCTGATCACGGCCTTGCGGATCGGGTGCACGACCTCGATCGGATCCTCGACCGTGATGATGTGATGCGGCTTCTGGCGATTGACCAGATCGACCAGCGCCGCCATGGTCGTGGTCTTGCCCTGACCGCTCGGACCGGAGACCACCGCGAGGCCCTGGTGATACTCGGCGACCTTGGCCAGCTCGCGCGGGAGCCCGAGCCCCTCGAGCGTCGGCGGCGAGTCGACCACGCAGCGAAAGCAGCCCTTGAGGCCCGAGCGACCGCGGGCAAAGTTGACGCGCATGCGACCGGCGGCGGGCAGCTCGAGCGCGAAGTCGGCGTAGCCGAGCTGCTCGAGCTGCTCGCGAGCGCCCGCGCCAGCGTGCTCGAGCAACGGCATCAACATCTGCTCGACGCCGGCCGCAGGCAGCGGGTCGCCGATCTCCAAGAGCTCGCCGAGCCGCCGCAGCCGAGCAGGCTGCCCGCCGACCAGGTGGACGTCGGTGCTGCCGGACTCACGAGCCTCGCGGAGCAACGCGTGCATGCGGTCGCGCGCGCTGCCGGTTTGCCAGGTGCACCGCGGTGCTCGACTGGCAAAGCTCAGCAACTTCGAGCTCGATCGCGCAGCCGCAGGCTCGGAGCGCGCGACGTCGATCGACGCGGCGGCCTCGGCGATCACGGCCTCGGTCGAGCTGGCCCGCGCTCGAGAGCCACTCGAACTCGAACTCGAAATCGAACTCGCACTCGCACTCGCACTCGCACTCGAACTCGCACTCGCACTGGCGCTCGCGACCACGCGCACCTGCAGATGCTCGCCACGCCGGGCGATCCGGCAGCTGTACGCGACGCCGTTGCTGCTGACCGTGTGCGTCTGTCCGCCCGAATCGGTGCGGGGGATCATCGGGCCCCAGCCGACGCCGTCGAGCAGCGCGACCACGTGGCCGCTGGTCAGCGGGTTCTTGGTGACCGGATGCAGGGCCCCGGAGGTCAGCTTGAGCGCGGCGACCTTGTCGGTTTGGAGCACGAGCTCCGTGACATCGTCGCGTTGCAGGTACCGCAGGTAGCGGTCGAGGTCAGCCACGCGGCGAGGATATCAGCGGATCAGTCGGGCTTGTTCTCGGCGTCGGGTGCCTTCGGGAACAGCAAGCTGGCGAGCACCGAGATCACCAGCACCGAGCCGACCAGGCCGAGCGAGAGACCGATCGGCACGTGGTAGGGATCGAGCCACTTCTGCTGCTCGACTCCGAGCGCGTAAAGGCCCATGCCGCCGATACCCTCGGCCAGGACCATCTTCACGCCGATGAACGCGAGCACCAGGCCCAGCCCGAACGGCAGGTAGTGGAACCGGTCGATCACGTTCTCCAGCAGGAAGAACATCGCGCGCAGACCGAGGATCGCGCAGACGTTGCTGGTGAACACGATGAACGGGTCGCGCGAGATGCCGAAGATGGCCGGGATCGAGTCGAGCGCGAAGATCACGTCGGCGGTCTCGATCATCAGCAGGCACACGAACAGCGTGGTCACGAACCACTTGCCGTTCTGCTTGACGAAGAAGATGGGGCCCTCGAAGTCACGAGTCACGCGCAGCCACTGCTCGGCCTTGCGCTTGACCCACGAGTCGCCGGCTTCCGGATCGTCGTTGTCGTCGCCGGCGACCAGCAGCTTGATGCCCGTGTAGATCAGGAAGCCGCCGAACAAGTACAGCGACCACGTGAACATCTCGATCAGCGCGAGGCCGAAGATGATGAACACCGCCCGCAGGATCAGCGCGCCGACGATGCCGGCGAACAACACCCGATGCAGGTGGTCGCGCGGCACCTTCATGTACCGGAAGATGACGATGAAGACGAAGATGTTGTCGACGCTGAGCGACTTCTCGATGAGGTAGGCGGAGACCCACTCGAGGCCGCTCTCGGTGCCGAAGCGCCACCAAACGAACCCGCCGAAGGCGAGCGACAAGCCAACCCATACGATCGACCAGATCAACGCCTCCTTGGAGGTGACCCGGTGCGTGTCCTTGTGGAACACGCCGAGATCGAGAGCCAGCATCAGCAGGACGCCGACGAGGAAGGCGCCCCAGAGTAAAGGTGAGCCAACGCTTGCGAAGCCCAAATGTGTGGTCCTGTTGTCGGAGCGGAGGGAGGCAAAGGGGCCGCTCGGAGCGGGGAGGGACGTCGAGCTCGATCAGCGAGTGAGACTCAGCGGGGGATTCGGCTCAGCTCGTCGACTTTGACGCTGGCCGTGATCGAGCGCGGCTTGGTTTCGTCGTGATAACTGAATTCGACCAAAGTGCCACTGAATTCGACGTACGCGTTCGCACTCAGCGGCTTGCCCGCCGCACGCGTCGTGAACAGGCGGTACTTCAGCTCGATGTCGAAGAGAATTGTACCGGCTTCGCACGACAACTGAAACTCCCCCCACTTGGACGGTTCGAGATCGCCAGTGTTGGAGCCGCTTTGGCATTTGGCCTGTCCCTTGAATGCTCCCTCGGCCTCGAGCGACTTGATGAACGCGTCGCGCTCGTCACCTTCGGTGAGCGTGAGGGCATCGACGCCCGCCTTGTTGAGCGTGAGCCCCTCGGTGCCGATGGGATCGTAGCCTTTGGGCGGCTTCATCCAATCGACTTCGGGGTGCTTGTCGGGCAGGCAGCCGGCGAGCGCCAAGGTCACGGACATTGCGAGCAGGGTGGGGCGCAAGCCAGTCACGCGCATGGGCGGACGGTAGCACGGCGGGCTGGGCGTTTGGCTCGGGGCCAGCGCAGGCGCGCGGTGTGAGTTCGCTAGGACGCGGCGTCCGACGCCAAGAGGTCGGCGGGATCGAGGCGGGCTGCGAGGGCGTCCCGAGCGGCTTGGGCTCGGGCCTCGCTCGCAGCCTCGAAGGTGACCTTGACGCGCACGCGCAGCCGGCCGTCGGCGTCGGCGTCCCAGCGGGGATACGAACCGATCTCGACGTCGGTGAATTCGGCCACCACGGCGTCGAGCGGCGGAGCCAAGCGGCTCTCCTCCAGGCGAGTGTGCAGAGTCACCAGCGACCACTCGCGGATGCTGGGCAGCTCGTCCTCGAGGGTCTCGAGCGTGTCGATCTTCGCCCGCAGCAGGGCCGGTATGCCAGGCAGGATGTAGATGCGAGCGTCGTGCGGCAGAGCCGGGCGCTCGCCGAATTGCTCGCCCGCGGCGAGATCGAGGCGCATGACCGGCCACCCGGGCAGCGCCCGCAGCTTGGTGCCCTCGGGCACGTCGGCCATGCGCAGGGCGGCCTCGGTCGAGCGCTCGGCGTAGTGCTGTCGGAGCAGCGCCTCCATCTGCGGGTCGCGGACGATCGGGCGTCCGGTCGCTCGCGCGATCGCCTCCATCGTGAGGTCGTCGTGCGTGGGCCCGACGCCACCGGAGGTGAACACCAACGGCACCGCGCCGAGCAGGCGCAGGAGCGCGTCGCCGATCGCGTCCAGCTCATCGGGCACCACGGCGATCTCGCGCAACGCGATCCCCCGACGACGACACACCTGCGTCAGATACCAGCCGTTCTCGTCGCGGATCTTGCCCGAGAGCAGCTCGTTGCCGATGAGCAGGATCGCTGCCCCAGGACGATCGGGGGGACGAGCGGGCGGGGCGTCGGCCATCGCGGGCATGGTACCCGGTTTGCTGGCGGGCTCGAACGTGATAGTGCCCCGCCGATGTCCGAACCCCGCCACGACCCCCGCTACCGTGGTCCGGGTCTGCTGGTGCTCGCGGACGGACGCGTATTTCGAGGCCAGAGCTTCGGCGCGTCGGGGACCGCGGTCGGCGAGCTGGTGTTCAACACCTCGCTGTATGGCTACCAGGAGATCGTCAGCGATCCTTCTTATTGCGGTCAGATCGTGTGCTTGACCGCGGTCGAGATCGGCAACGTCGGCAGCAACCCCGACGACGACGAGTCCGACGCTCCAGCCGCCTCCGGGCTGGTGATCCGCTCGCTCTCGCCGGTGGTGTCGAACTATCGAGCGACGACCAGCCTGCACGATTGGATGGTCGCCCGCCGCGTGGTCGGCATCGCCGAGGTCGACACGCGCGCGCTCACTCGACACCTGCGCGAGCGCGGCTCGATCATGGCGGTCGTCACCAGCGAGGAGACCGACGTCGACGCGCTCCGCGAGCAGGCCGCCAACGCGCCGTCGATGGAGGGCCGCAACCTGGTCGACGAGGTCACGACCTCCGTACCCTACGAGTGGGATCGACCCAGTTGGGGGGTACGAAATCCGCCGCCCGCCGATCTACACGTGGTCGCGTGGGACTTCGGGATCAAGCGCAACATCCTCTGCAAGCTGCGCGACCAGGGCATCCGCACGACCGTGGTCCCGGCCTCGACGCCGGTCCGAGACGTGCTCGCGCGGCGGCCGGACGGCGTGCTGCTGTCGAACGGTCCTGGCGATCCGGCCGCGGTCGGCCCGGTGATCGAGCAGCTGCGAGCGCTGCTCGAGGCCGGCCCGACCGAGCGCGGTGAGCTGCCGGTGTTCGGCATCTGCCTCGGCCATCAGCTGCTGTGCCTCGCGCTCGGCGGCAAGACCTACAAGATGAAGTTCGGCCACCACGGCGGGAACCATCCGGTTCGCGACGAGCGGGATCGGTCGATCGCGATCACCTCGCAGAACCATGGCTTCGCGGTCGACATCGCGAGCCTCGGCGACGGCGGGGCGCTGACCCACGTCAACCTGTTCGATCGCACGGTCGCCGGGCTCGAGCTGGTCGGGCGTCCGGTGTTCGGGGTCCAGTATCACCCCGAGGCGAGCCCGGGCCCGCACGACTCCGATCGCCTGTTCGAGCGCTTCGCTGCCCACGTCCGCGAGTACGCACGCGCCTGACTCCTGGCGTGGGACATTCGCTGGCGCATGGCGGCGGGTCGCAACCACCGCAACTTTGGCGGGCTCTTTGGTGCGCGTCCGATCGCGCCCAAGCCCAAGCAGGCGCTCGCGTCGGAGCCCGAGCCTGCGCGCCGCGAGATCGTGGAGGCGCGCGTGGCCGGGGAGCTCGAGACGCCCGCCAGCCAAGCGCTCGACGCCCTCGCAGCCGCGGCGTTCGATGGTGCGCTGGGTCGAGCTCGGCTCGCGCCCTTGCTCGCGCGTTTCGAGGCCGAAGTCGGAGCGCTCGCGGCCGATGATCCGGACTTCGAGCTGCTGCAGCTGACGCGGATGGACTGGGCGCTGTGCGACGTGCCGGCCGAGCCCGACGCACGACCGGGCGACAGCTGGGCGTGGCGGGTGATCCATGGTCGGGTGCCGGGGGCCGCGTGCGAGCCGAGTCCGCTGCGCAACGCGGCGGCTCGATCGCTGACGGGCTTGTTCGAGGTGTTTCCAGGCGAGCCCACGTGGATCCGCGATCGCATCTCGGGCGTGGTGCTGCGGCTGTTCGATGGCGTCGGGCCGTTTCCCCACGCCGATCCCGAGCGCCCGGCCGCGCTGTGGGAGCTGCGATTGGTGCCGGATCCGAGCGGTGGGTGCTTCGTGGCTCGACCACCGATCGACTACCCAATCGAGCTGCTCGAGGCACTCGAAGGGGAGCTGGCGCGTCGCTTCACGACGCCGCGCTGGCCGAGCATCCAGGACCTTCGACGCGCACGGCTTCGCTTCCTGCGAGCGGGCAAGCGCACGCCGATCGAGCGGATGCTACGGTGGCGCTGATGCGTGCGTCGGTCGTCAGCTCGCTCTCGCTCGCATTCGCGTGCGCCTGTCAGGCGCAGCCAAAGCCCGTCGAGCTCGCGCCCGATCTCGATCCGGACGCGCAGCTGCAGCTGACCGAGCAAAAGGACGTCGACATTCTGTTCGTGATCGACAACTCCGGCTCGATGGGCGCCGAGCAGGCCAACCTCGCGGCCAACTTCGGAGCCTTCATCGAGGTGCTCGAGCAGCAGGACGTGGAGGCGAACTATCGGATCGGCGTGACCACCAGCGACAACGGCAACCCGTGGTGTGGCACGACCACGCCCGAAGCCGGCGCGCTGGTGCTGAGCTCGTGTCGCGAGCGGATCGCCGACTTCGTGTTCGCCGACCAAGCCGACGCCCGCGATCTCGCCTGCAACGACATCTGTGCGCTCGACGACGCCGCGCTCACGATCCTGCCGACCGCGACCGAGCTCGACCCCGAGCTCGCGCCGCGACCTTGGCTCGAGCGCATCGAGGGCCACCAGAACCTCCCGCTCTCGACCAGCATGGTCGACGCGTTTCGCTGCTTCGGGCCGCAGGGCATCAACGGCTGCGGGTTCGAGAGTCCGCTCGAGAGCATGTTGCTGGCGCTCGCGCGCGCCGACACGCCGGACGAGCCCGAGCACGGGTTCATGCGGGCGGGCGCACTGCTGGCGGTGGTGTTCGTGACCGACGAGGTCGATTGCTCCTACAACCAGGACTACGCGGGGATCTTCACGGGCGAGCAGGGCACCGTGTTCTGGTCGGACCCCGAGGCGAGCGCGCCGGGCTCGGACCTGTGCTGGCGCGCGGGGGTCGAGTGCTTCGGGGATCCGAGCGGCTACGACTCGTGCGAGCCGGTCGATCGCGGCGTGGATGCGCAGCCGGTCGACGAGCCCGAGAGCGACGCCGTGTTGCATCCGCTGAGCCGCTACTTCGCCCGACTCGACGCGATCGAACAGCACAAGCAGCAGATCAACCCGGACGCGGAGATCATCGTCGGGCTGATCGGCGGCGTGCAGCCGGACGGCAGCTTGGTGTACGCAGACGGCAGCGATCCCGAGTTTCAGGCCGAGTTCGGGATCGGTCCCGGCTGCACGGGTCCGCTCGGTGAAGCTGCGGTCCCGCCCGTGCGGCTGCGCGAGCTGACCGAGCGCTACACGCAAGACAACCTGCACTCGATCTGCGCGACCGACTTCACCGGCGCGCTGACGACGATCGCGGACGCGATCCGGACCGAGATCATCCCCGCGTGTCACGGTCGTTGCGTCGCCGATGTCGAGCCGGCGACCGAGCTGGTCGAGCCGCATTGCGAGCTCGAGCAGGAGCTGCCGGGCGTCGGCGTGCGGCCGGTGCTGGAGTGTCTGCGCGACCAGCAGGGCGCGTACGTGGTCGATCCGGCATCGGGCAGCTACACGCCGCCGAACGAGGCCGAGCTTTGCTTCGCGATGTTGACCGACGACGCCGGGCTCACGCCGGACGCCCTCGACGACATCGCGCCGTATTGTCTCGATCGCGGCCACAACCTCCAGTTTCAGCTGGCCTATGCCGCAGGCGTGGTGCCGCCGACCGCGGCGATCACCAAGGCCACGTGCGCGCTTTCACAGGAACCCGAGCTGGATTGTCCACAGTTGTGACGGCTCGCTCATGGATGCGTGCGTGGTATGTTCCGCGCCGATGCTCGCCACGCTGGTTCTGTGCTGCGCCCTCGGCTTCGCGCCGAGCTCCGACGAGCGTGCGGAGGCCGAGGCGTTGTTCAAGAGCGGGCAGGCGAAGTACGAGACCCACGATTACGCGGGGGCGATCGCCGACTTCACGGACGCGTACAACCTCGCGCTGGAGCTCGACGACGAGGGGCTGCGCGACGACGTGCTCGCGCGGCTGGCCTACAACCTCGCGCGGGCGCATGTCTCTGCGTACGACGTCGATCGCGAGCCCAGCCACCTCGAGCTGGCGCGACGCCTGCTCGCCGACTATCGCGGGCATGAGCGGCAGATGGGCCGCGATCCGGACTCGGACACCGACATCCTCCGGCTCGAGGCCGAGCTGCGCGAGCGCGAGCGAGGGCTGAAGGATGACACTCCGAGCGAAGAGCCCAAGCCCGCCCCGGAGCCCGAGCCGAAGGTCGAGCCGCAGCCCGAGCCGATCGTCGACGCTCAACCGCGCGCGAAGGCGCGACGACGGGCGGGCATCTCGTTCCTCGCGCTGGCGCCCGCGTTCGCCGGCTTGGGC
>DATLLB010000666.1:0-6029 GCA_035538075.1 Enhygromyxa sp. | reverse complement strand
GCTGCGGCGTCCACCCGTGGGCCGCCAGCGTCTGCGCGAGAGCGAGCTTCTCGACGCCATGGCGCCCGAGCCCGACGAACTTGGCCAGCTGCTGCGTGCCGTTGACCCGCAACAAATGCTTGTGGCGCTCCTGCTGAGTATTGGCGGGCGGCCATGGATGCTCGCCGTAGAGGGCCTCTCGCCACGCGTTACCGCTGAGATCCTCACCGCCAGCGAAGCGCTCGAGCACCCGCGGCGGCGGAGCGACGCGCCTGCGAACGCTCGCCCAGATGCGCCGCACTTCATCGGAGGCGTGGGCCCCCGGCTCGCCGCCGTGGCTGGGCATGAACACCACGCGCTCGAGCGCGACGCCGTGATCGCCGAGCCAGCGCGCGACCGAGGCCAACGAGCTACCCGACAGCCCCGGCCCTTCATCGACGACCAGGTACGTGACCTCGCCATTGTCTGCGAGCAGCAAGCTTGCGAGCGCAGGACCGATCGCAACCGTGCGATCGAAGGGGTGCCCCGTCGGTCGCAGCGACACGAACTGCTCGGATCCCGCAGCCGCGGCGACCATCGCCCCGAGCGTCAGCCCGATGCTGCGAATGCCGAGCACACGCGTACGCGCGCCGCGAAAGCCCTCCGCCGCGCGAGCCCAGGCCTCCGGGTAGACCGCATAGAACGCAAAGCCCTCCGGCAGCGAGACCGTCACGCGCTCAGGCAGCGCGAGCGCGAGCAGTGCATGCGCTCTCGAGCCAAGCGGGCGCTGACCCGCAGCGAGAACGAACTCGGCGACCTCGAGCACCAGCGCGTTCGCGGCCGCGGCCAGCGGCGACGCTTCGTCCACGCCCGTCGCCGCGAGCTCGCTGTCGATCAACCCCTGGGCCAGCTCGCCGGCGTCGAGCAGCAAGCTCGTGCGTCGCTCGCCATCGCCAGCCGCTCGCTCGGCGTCGCGGACCAGCGCGCGCAGCAGCGCGCGGGGATCAGCCGAGCGCTTGCTGTCGCCGTAGACGAGCATGACGTCGAGCGGATCAGTCCGGGGCAGGGCTGGTGTTGGCGAGCAGATGGGTCAGCTCGCCGATGTTGGCCGGCTTGGTCAGGTGCGCGTCGAAGCCCGCCTCTGCGGTCCGCCGCTTGTCGCGTTCCTGACCCCACCCGCTGAGCGCGACCACCAGCATGCGCTTGCCCCAAGGCTCCGCGCGGATGGCCTTGCACACGTCGGCGCCGTTGATGTCGGGCAAGCCGAGATCGAGCAACAGCACCTCCGGTCGAAACGTCGCGACCTCGGCCAGCGCGGTGGTGCCGTCGTAGGCGGTGCGCGTCGCGTGGCCGCGGGCGGAGAGCAGGATCGCCAGCGTGTCGGCGGCGTCGACATTGTCGTCCACGACCAGCACGCGGCGCGCTTGCTGGTCGTGTGCAGCGTCGAGATCCAAGTCGTCGGCGCCAAGCGGCAGCTCGCTCTCGAGCTCGCGCGCAGGCACGGCGGGAATGCGAACCGTGAACTGACTGCCGCGGCCGGGGCCCTCACTGGCCGCGATCATGCTGCCGCCGTGCATCTCGACCAGGCGGCGAGACAGCGTGAGGCCGATGCCGAGCCCTCCGTCGCCGCGGCCGGGCGCGTCGAGCTGCGAGAACATCTCGAAGATCGTGTCGAGCTTGTCGGCCGGGATGCCGATGCCGTTGTCGCGAAACTCGACCTGCGCAGCGCCGCCGTCTCGCGTGATGTGAACCTCGACGCGCCCGCCCGGGTCGGTGTACTTGCAGGCATTGCTCAAGATGTTGGTGAACACCTGCACGAGCCGAACCGCGTCGCCCTCGACCTCGACCACGCCGCTCACCGCTTCGACGAGCACGGTGTGCCGCTTGCGTTGGATCCACGGCTGCGCCGCGTCGATCGCCTGATTGACGAGCGCCAGCAACGACGTCCGCTCGACGCGGAGCTCGAGCGTGCCGTGGGTGATGCGGCTGACGTCGAGCAGATCGTCGATCAGCCGCACCATCAGCGAGACCTGCCGCTTGATGACCCCGGTGATGCGATCGAGCTGCTCGCTCTGCCGACCGACCAGCAGCTCGGTGGCCGTGCGAATGGCTGCCAGCGGGTTGCGCAGCTCGTGGGCGAGCGTGGCCAGGAATTCGTCCTTGCGCCGATCGGCGTGCTTGAGCGCCGTCTCGGCCCGCTTCTGCTCGGTGATGTCGAGGTTCATGATCACCGCGCCGATGATCGTGCCGTCGCCGTCGCGGACCGGGACCGCCGAGCTGAGGATGGTCTTGCGCTGGCCATCGAAGGTGCGGATGTCGAGCTCCTCGGCGATCGAGGTCTCGCCCCGCAGCGCTCTGGCCAGCGACCACTCCTCGGGCGCGACGCGGCGATCGGTGCCGTGCCAGTAGCCCTCGTAGGCGTTGTAGCCCTGCGGACCCGCGAGCTCCACTCCGCCCCAGATGCGGTGTGCCGCCGCGTTGGCGAAGATCATCTCGCCCTTGTCGTTGGCAAAGAACACGCCGACCGGCAGGTGCTCGAGATAGGAGCGCTCGCGTGCGCGACTGGCCTCCAGCTCATGCTCGACCTGCTTGCGCTGGCTGACGTCGCTGACGAATCCCTCGAGCGCGAGCAGCTCGCCGCTCGCGTCGACGACCGGCTCGCCGCGCTCCCACACCCAGCGCTCCGATCCATCGTGGTGCAGCACGCGGTACTCGATCTGCCAGGGGCGGCGAGCCCGAATGCCGGCCGTGATCGCCGAGCGCACACGCTCGAGATCCTCGGGGTGGATCAGCTGCGTCCACGAGAGCTGCCCGGAGACGAACGCCTGCGGCTCGTGCCCGACGATGTCGCAGACTCGCTCGCTCACGAATTCCACCGGCCATCCGGGTTGGTTCAGGTAGCGGTAAGCCATTCCGGGCAGGTTGCCGACCAAGGTGGCGAGGCGCCGCTGGCTCTCGTGGAGCGCTCGCTCGGCTTGCTTGCGCTCGGTGATGTCGCGATCGAGCTTCGACGCGCCGATGATGCGGCCGGTGTTGTCGCGGATCGGCGAGGCCGTGACCGAGACGTCGATGAAGCGCCCGTCCTTGGTCCGGCGCTGCGTGTCGTAGGGTCCAACCACCTCGCCCCGCTGCACGCGCTCGCGGATCGAGCGATCCTCGTCTTGGTATCCGGGCGGCAATATCAAGCTCATCGTCCGGCCCACGGCCTCGGCCGCCGCATGACCGAACAGCTGCTCGGCGCCAGCGTTCCAGGTCAAGATCTCGCCGCTCAGCGAGACGCTCAAGATCGCGTCGCCGGAGGTCTCGACGATCGCAGCCAGCCGAGCCTGCGCCGCCTCGGCGCGCCGCTGCTCGGAGATGTCGGTGACCAGCGCGTAGAAACCGGCCACCGTGCCGTCGGAGCGAACGTCCGGCACATACTCGGCGTGGATGAGCCGTGTGCCGTTTGTATACGCCGCTTCGAGCTCGTAGTGGCAGCGGCGGCCCGCTAGGGCGGCCTCGGCGTGCGAGCGGACCTGCCCGAACGCGACGTCGCCCAGCACCTCGCGCATGGTTCGACCGACCATGGTCTCGGCTGGGGTGCCGAACCACTCCAAATAGCGTGCATTGACGAATCGGTAGCGAAACTGGTTGTCGACATAGGAGATCAGCGCCGGCATGGCGTCGGTGACGACGCGCAGCTCCTCTCCGCGACGTACGAGCTCCTCCTCGGTCTCGCGTCGGCGGCCGTGCAGACGATCGGCCAGCCACGCCGCGAGCGCGGCAGCGCCGACAGTCAGCCCAAACAGCATGATCGCGGCGTACTCGGCCGACCCTTGCAATGCCAGCGAATTGCGGGGCGCGAGGAAGAACACCTGCACTCCGAGGCCCCCGAGGACCGATGCGACCAGGAACGGCAAGGGGCGCACGCTGAGCAGCAGAATCATCATCGCCGCGAAGACTGTGATGAACGGAACCCCGTCGCCGACCAGCGGAGTCAACAACCATCGCAAGCCCAAGGCCACGAGCATTGCGCCAATGGCCAAAATGTACTGAGCCCATGCCGGCCAGCTCGAAGTTGGTTTAAACACGGTCGTGGCTCGGCTCATGGCGGAGCGAATACCTATTGCAGACTTTTCCACGGTCGCCAGGGGACGAGTGTGACCCACGCCGTGCGTGATCGGCCATCGCACCGACCAACACCGGAAGGTCAGTAGCGCGGGTGGGCACGCCCACGACTTCGGCGGCGCCACGCCGGTCGGCGAGCCGGACGCCTCTTCAATCTCGACATCAACCTTGCCGAATGATCCGACGCTCAACCTCGATCTGCTCGCGCTCGCCATCGCTGCGCAGCAGATCGAGCAGCACACGAGTCCCTGCCTGCCCACGAATGTTCTGGATGGCGTCCTCGAAGCCGAGCTCGAGCACCGACTCGCCATCGACCGCGGTGATGCGGTCGCCCGCGACCAGCCCCGCGGCCTCGGCTCCGCCACCCTCGATGACCTCGTTGATCACCAGCGTATCGTCGACCGCACCGATGGCGACGCCGATGCCGGCAATCTCGGTCTTCGGTCGCTCGCCCGCGGCGACCGGGGTCAATGTGATCTCGATCGGTCCGTGTCGCTCGTCGGGCGCGAGCTCGATGCCGGAGAGGATCTTGCCGTCGTGGGCGAAGGCGCCGACGTCGACGGAGATGCGTCCGGGCTCGATGCCGCTCAGCTCGAACGCCCCATCGTCGTCGGTCACGGTCGAGCTGAGCCCCGGCAGCACCGAGTCGGCGGCATCGATGCCGCGCACGAACACGTGCGCGAGCGGGAGCGGCTCGTGACTGACCGCGTCGACGACTCGGCCGAACATGCTCGCACCGTCGCGCAGCGTGACGTCGACGACGTCGCTCGCTTCGGCGCGCGGCAGCTCGACGGCGAGTGGCTGCGAGCGCGCGTAGCCCTGCGCGATCGCATGGAGCTCGTAGCTGCCCGGGGCGAGCCCCTCGAACACGAACTCGCCGCGGGCATCGAAGACCGAGACGGCCGCGACGCGGCTACGACGAAGCCCCTCGACGCGCAGCAGCGCGACCGTGCCGGCCGGGATGGCTTGCCGCTCCTCGTCGATCAGACGCCCGCGCAGACGCAGCCCGTCGCTCATGCGCAGCTCGACCTCGGCGCCCGGCGACACTGGCTCGCTGCTCACGCTCGGGCGGCCGGGCAGGCTCGCGACGATCACGTACGCGCTGGCGTCGAGCGGCGCGAGCTCGAAGCTGCCGTCGGCCTCGCTCACGACCGTGGGCGCACGCGCGAGCGTGCCGACGCCAGGGCCCGGCTCGGCGCGGATTTCGATGCCGTCGAGCCCGACACCCTGGGCGTCGATCACTCGCCCGGTGATCGGAGCCCCCGGCTCGCTCGCGCCTTCACCCAGCTCGATGATCAGCTCGTGGCTGCGCTGCGCGGCCTCGTCGAGCATCGCACGACCGCGGCCATGCTCGGCGTGGTGGGCCTCGAGCACCGCAGAGTCGGGCGCGTGAAACACAAACTTGCCGTGTGAGTCGCTGCGAAAGCTCGACTCGATCCCGACCAGCGTGCGCTCGCCCGAGTCGGCCGCGAACAGCTCGATCGCCGCGTCGGCGACCGGCTCACCCTCAGCGTTGACGACTCGGCCGTGATAGTCGATGGCCGGAAACAGGAACAGGTCGGCATGCTCGACGAGGCCGCGCAGACCAGCCACGAGCTGATCATCGAGCTGGGTGAAGGCGCGAGTGAGGCGGGGGCTCCGATCACCGGTCGAGTGATCGACGCCCAGGGTGTCGGGCTCGACGGCGTCGAAGTCCGCGCCGAGCCGGGCCCCGGCGTCGGCACGCTCGCGCGTGCGCCCGCGGTCGTGAGCGAGGCCGACGGCAGCTTCGAGCTCGCGCCGCTCGACGCCAGCGCGTACGTGATCGTCGCGAGCCTGCCCGGCCGCCCGATCGTGAGCAGCGAGCCCGTGTCGCCGGGCGCCGAGGTCGAGCTGCGCATGAGCGACGGGCTGCGTCTGCGCGGGCGTCTGATCGACGAGGAGCGGCAAGCCATCCCGGCCGGCACGGTCGCGCTGCTGCGCGT
>DATLLB010000665.1:0-2484 GCA_035538075.1 Enhygromyxa sp. | reverse complement strand
GGCTGCAGCGGCGGTGAGGCGTTGCAGATCAGCACGTCGATCGCAGGCACACGCTCGAGCGCGCGAGCGAGCTGCTCGGGATCGCCAACGTCGGCTTGCAGCGCGTGGGGGTCGTCGGTGGGCGAGCGCGACACCGACCAGACCGTGCCGCCGTGATCCGCAAACGCACGAGCGAGCGCGCGGCCAAGACCGCGGCTGGCTCCGATCACCAGGGCAGTCTTGCCGGCGAACGCCTGCGGATCGAGACGGCTGCTGCGTGCAGGTGCGCCCTCGTTCTCCGCGTCGGCCCGCACGAACGCACGCAGCGATCCCGTTGCCCAAGCGCTCGCACCCACGCGCAGCTCGAGGCCCACGCGCAGCGATCCGGCCCGCGCTTGCCAGCCGTCCACGCGCGCCTCGTAGGCGAGCGGCCCCGCGTGCGGGCCGGGATGAAAGTCGAGCACCAGCTTGGTGAACAGCGCCAGCTCGCCCGGCAGCTCCATGCCGATCACGTAGCTACACAGCGCGAGCGCGAGCACGTGGGCGCGATCGAGGCCCTTGCTCGCGAGCGCAAAGCGATGCAGCAGCGGCTCGAGATCGGGCGCGTAGCTGCCCGCGATCACCTCGCCACGCGTGAACGCGAGCCGCTTCGCCGCACGCTCGCGCAGCACGGCAGTGCTCGACGCGGTCAGCTGCACGGGCGCGGCTTCGCCAAACTCGAGCACCCCGCGAAGGACCGGCCGCGAGCCGTCGCGCAGCTCGATCGAGCACGCATCCGGTCCGTCCTCGCGCACCTCCACCGCGTAGTCGGCGTCGAGCAGCAGCGGCCGCGGGAACTCGACGGCGATCCGCCGCAGCCGCTGCCCGACGCGCTCGGGCAGCGCGTCCGCGGCGGCCAGCAGCCCCAGCACACCGTGGGCGATCGGTCCGCCGAACGCGGTCGTGCGCGCGTACGCGGGCGAGACATGCAGCGGATTGTGATCGCCGCTGGCCGCAGCGAAGCGCTCGACGTCGGCCTGCGTCAGGCGAAGCACCACGTACATCTAACATCGGATCGCACGATTCTCTAAGATCTCCGGGTGTCCGAGCGCCGCAGCGGGTTGAGCCTTCGCGTCGAGCTGATTGCGATGCTTGCCGTGGTCCTGGTCATGGCCGTGGTCTCGCTCTCGTTCACGGCCGAGTGGCTCGGCCAGCGGCGCCACGATCAGCACGAGATCGAGCGGCTCCGCAGCCACGCGCGCGGGCTGGCCGTGCTCGCGTCGCGCTCGTTCGTCGGCGGCGACTTTCAGCGCGAGCAGCTCGACGAGCTGCTGCGTGAGTCGGCCACGCAGCTGGGCGTCTCGTATGAAGTGCACCGCCTGCGCAGCGACGGCGAGCTCGAGCGGCTGGCCAGCGTAGGCGTGCACGCCGGCTTCGAGGCCTTGCCGACGCCGCGCGCCGACGTGGCCGCGCGTGTCGATGACAGCCTGCTCGATCGCTTCAACCTGCTGGTGATCGACGAGCCGCTGCCGACGCTCGATCAGCAGCGCGTGGTGCTGCGCATGATCGCCGAGCACTCGCCGTGGGCCCGCGATCACGACTGGCGCGAGACGGCGATCCTGGCCGCGGGCGTGGGCGTGATCTTGTTGGTGCTCGGCGGGCTCACGCTCGAGCTGCAGGTGCTGCGACCGATGCGAGCGCTCGGTCGGGCGGTCGGTGAGGTCGCGGCCGGCAAGCTCGAGGTCGCGGCGCCGATCGATGGACCGGCCGAGTTCGCCCAGCTCGGGGCCGCGTTCAACGAAATGACCGCGTCGCTGCGCGAGCAACGAGCGGCGCTCGAGGCCCAGGGCGAGCGACTGCAACGCAGCGAGCGGCTCGCGACCGTGGGCCGGCTCGCGGCCGGGGTCGCGCACGAGGTCGGCAATCCGCTCGCGGCGATCGTCGGCTACACCGAGCTGGTGCTCGACGAGCCCGCGCTGCCCGAGCAGGCTCGCGATCTGCTCGGTCGCGTGCAGGCGCAGACCCACCGCATTCAGGCCATCGTCGCGCAGCTGCTCGACTTCTCGCGCCCGGCCAAGCTCGCGCCGCAGCGCTTCGCTCCGGTCGCGCGCGCGCAGGAGGTGCTCGCGTTGCTGCGCGCCGATCCGCGCTGCGAGGGCGTGACGCTGGAGGTCGCGGGCGATCCGGAGCTGGAGGTCACCGCCGATCCGCACCTGCTCGAGCAGATCTTGATCAACTTGGTGCTCAACGGCGCTCGAGCGGCGCGCGACGGTGGAGCCGAGCGAGCGCTCGTGCGGGTCAGCGTGCGCACGCTCGAAGACACGCTGGCGATCGAGGTGCGCGACAACGGGCTTGGTGTGCCGAAGGACGTGCAGGCGCGCTTGTTCGAGCCGTTCTTCACCACGCGCAGCGCAGGCGAGGGGACTGGGCTCGGGCTCGCGATCTCGCAGGGCCTCGCCGAGAGCATGGATGGCTCGCTCGAATATGTCGGCGATGATGGCGGCGCGGTGTTTCGCTTGCGGCTGC
>DATLLB010000664.1:0-11564 GCA_035538075.1 Enhygromyxa sp. | reverse complement strand
TCGAGCGACTCGGCTGCCCCCGTCGCCCCGTCGCGGCTACGCGGAGCGACGGCGCGGGCCTCGACCTCCTTGTCGCCGAGCACGAGCATGTACGGCACCCGCAGCAGCGTCGCCTCGCGGATCTTGAGGCCCAGCTTCTCGTTGCGCTCGTCGACCTCGACCCGGAGCCCGGCTGCGCGGCAGGCCGCCGCGACCTCCCGAGCCCACGGCTGGTGAGCGTCCGTGATCGGCAAGATCGCGATCTGGACCGGCGCCAGCCAGGTCGGGAACTTGCCACCCGTGTGCTCGAGGTACACGCCGAAGAAGCGCTCGAGGCTGCCGAGCATGGCCCGGTGGATCATCACCGGCCGCGCGCGCGAGTCGTCGCTGGCCACATACTCGAGCCCAAAGCGCTGCGGCAGCTGGAAGTCGAGCTGGCAGGTGCCGAGCTGCCAACGCCGACGCAGCGCATCACGGACGCCGAAGTCGATCTTCGGCCCGTAGAAAGCCCCGTCGCCGGGGTTGATCTTGTACGCGATGTTCTGCCGCTTCAGCGCGTCGGCCAGCGCCTGCTCGGCGAGATCCCAGGTCTCGATCTCACCGAGGAAGCTGTCCGGGCGCGTGGAGATCTCGATCTCCACCTCGTCGAAGCCGAATACCCCGTAGGTCTCGAGGATCATCTTCGTGACCGTCTCGATCTCGGCCCCGAGCTGATCGACGCGGCAGAACACGTGCGCGTCGTCCTGCGCGAAGGTCCGCACGCGCGTGAGCCCGTGCGTGACCCCTGCCCGCTCGTAGCGATGCAGGCGACCGAAGTCGGCGTAGCGGATCGGCAGCTCGCGGTAGCTGTGCCGAGCCTGCCGGTAGAGCACGCAGTGGCCGGGACAGTTCATCGGCTTGACCCCGAACTCGCGCTCGTCGATCTCGCAGATGAACATGTTGTCCTTGTAGTGATCGTAGTGGCCGCTCTGCTTGAACAGCTCCATGTCGAAGATCTGTGGCGTGACCACTTCTTCGTAGCCGTAGCGGCGGTAGAGCCCGCGCACGTAGGTCTGCAGCAGGTTGTAGACCGTCGCGCCGCGACCGGTGAAGAACGGGCTCGCGGGCGCGATCGGATCGAAGTGGAAGAGCCCGAGCTCGACGCCGAGCTTGCGATGGTCTCGCTTCTTGGCCTCCTCGAGCATCGCGAGGTGAGCCTTGAGCTGCTTCTTGTCCGGGAACGCCGTGCCGTAGAGGCGCTGCAGCATCGGCCCCTTCTCGTTGCCGCGCCAGTAGGCCCCGGCCACGCGCAGCAGCTTGAACGCGCGGATCTGGCTGGTGTCGGCCACGTGCGGGCCACGGCACAGATCGACGAAGTTGCCGCTGCGGTAGAGCGTGAGCGTGGCGTCAGCCGGGATCGCGCCGATGGTCTCGACCTTGAAGTCCTCGTGCGCCGCCTTGAACAGCTCGAGCGCCGAGCTGCGATCGACCTCCTCGCGCACGAAGGCGTGCTTGCCCTTGACGATCTCCTCCATCTTGGCCTCGATGGCCGGGAAGTCGTCGGGCGAGATGCGGTGCGGCATCTCGATGTCGTAGTAGAAGCCGTCCTCGGTGTGGGGTCCGAACGCGAGCTTGGCCGCCGGCCACAGCTGCTTGATGGCGTCGGCCATCACGTGCGCCGCGCTGTGCCGCATGGTCTCGAGCGGAGACAGATCGGGCACCGAGGGGTCGATCATGTGCTGGATTTCTTGTTCGTGTTCGGAGTCCATGGTCCGGTTCTTCGGTTCGTGGGTGTTGGGGCGAGAACCAAATGCGAAGCGGTCGCAACCTCGACGGGTCCGACCGCAAACCGGTTTCGACCGCGCCGAGGTGCGAGACTAGGCAGTGGTCGTGGTGATGGGAAGTGCCGCCGCGCCCGAAGGGGCGACGAAGGAGCAGCTGTGCTCGGCGGCCATCGGGAGGAAGACTGACCGCGGTCGCGGAGGGCGTCAAGCTCGGGCGCTACGTTCGCCTACGCACGTTGGACCGCCCAAAGGAAAAAGCCCGGACCGTGGTCCGGGCTTTTTTTAGGGCTGAGCGGCTTTGAACCGCTGGCCTCTACCGTGTCAAGGTAGCGCTCTACCCCTGAGCTACAGCCCTGTGTGGTCCCGACGGGCGTCGGGGGACGGGTGCTTAGCGCGACGGCCCCCGCAGGTCAAGAGCTTTTGCCCGCGTCCATGCGACGGCCCTCACGCGGCTCTTCATACAAGGACGCGATCAGCTCCGCGTAGCGCTCCTCCACGGCGCTGCGCTTGAGCTTGAGCGTGGGAGTCACGAACTCCGCGGCAAACGGCTCGGGCGGGATCGCAAAGCGCTTGATGGTCTCGTAGCTGGGCAGGCTGCGGTTGAGCGCGTCGACGTAGCGGCCGACCAGCTCGCGGATCCGCGGGTGCCGAGCGAGATCGGCGTAGTCCCGACACCCGAGCCCCTCGCGCCGCGCGATCGCCATCATCTCGGATTCGTCGAGCCCGATCAGCGCGACCAGGTGCGGGCGCCGATCGCCGGTCACGAACACATGGGCGATGCCCTCGCGCGCACGCAGGCGGCTCTCGATCTTCTGCGGGGCGATGTTCTTGCCGCCCGCAGTGATGATGATGTCTTTGAGCCGATCGGTGATGCGCAGGAAGCCTTCGCTGATCTCGCCGACGTCGCCCGTGTGCAGCCAGCCCTCCGCGTCGATCGCCGCGGCGGTCTCCTCGGGCCGGTTGTGATAGCGGGCCATCACGTTGTGCCCGCGCACGAGGATCTCGCGATCGGCCCCGATCAACACCTCGCAGCCGGGCAGTGCGGGACCGACGGTGCCGAAGCGGAACCGGTCGGGGCGATTGACGTTGGTGGCCCCGGTCGTCTCGGTCATGCCGTAGCCCTCGAGGATCAGGATGCCGAGCGCATGGAAGAACTCTGCCGTGTCGCGGCCGAGCGGCGCCGCACCGGAGACGAAGAAGCGCAGCTTGCCGCCGAAGCGCGCGCGGATCGGCTCGAACAGCGCCTTGTCGGCGGCGCGGTGCTTGGCCGCGAGCACCGGCGGGATTGCTTGGCCCCGCTGTCGACAGACGCTCACGCGACGCCCGGTGTCGAGCGCCAAGTCTACGAAGCGCCGCTCTACCCGCGAGCGCCGGCTCAGCTCGTCCTCGATCCCGGTGCGCAGCTTCTCGTAGAAGCGCGGCACCCCGCCGACGTACGTGGGCGCGACCTCCAGCATGTCGGAGGCCGCCGTCGCCATGCGCTCGGCGAAGGCCGTGACCGCGCCGCTCTCGACGGCCGCCCACAGCAGGTGGCGCGCGAAGATGTGGGCCATCGGCAGCATCAAGAGGTGCTGATCGGTGCGGTCGACGGCGATGCTGTTCTTGATCGCCCAGGCTTCGTAGACGAGGTTGCCGTGGGTCAGAACCGCCCCCTTGGGACGACCGGTGGTGCCCGAGGTGTAGACGATCGTGAACGGATCCTGCAGCCCGAGCTCGGCGACGCTCGACTCGATCCGCGTCCGCACCTCGTTGACCACCGACAGCGCCGCCCTGCCCTGCTCTCGCAAGCGCTCGAGGGTGCTGCGCGAGCCGCCGGGCCGCACCGGATCGAGCTGGTCGAGGTGCACGCGACCGTGGCGTTCGGAGCTGTGGCGGTCGATGCAGACCTCGTGCAGCAGACCGAGCGCCACGCTCTGCTCCCACTGGCAGCCCGGATCCGGCTCGCGGCGATGCACGCGGCGCAGCAGCTCGGGGTGCTCGGCGATCAGCACGGTCGCGCCGCTGTCGCCCAGCACGAACGCCGCCTCGGCTCCGGTCGAGGTCGCGTAGATCGGCACCGACACTGCACCGCACAGCGCAACCGCCAGGTCGCAGAGCGCCCACTCGACCCGCGTCTGCGCCATGATCGCGACGCGATCGCCGACCGCGACCCCGAGCTCGGTGATCATCCCGGCCGCGATCTCCCGCGCCGCCTGCTCCCACGCTCGCCACGTCAGCGGCCGCCACAGACCATCTCGCTTGAAGCGCAGGGCCGTCAGCTCGGGGGTCTTTCGCACCCGAGCCGCGAACATCTGCATCACGTTCGGGTAGTTGAGCCCCTCGGCGGGGCGCAGGGCGAAGCTCGAGCGATCGCTGCTCATCGAGGATCGACCTCGAGGCCGGAGGTCGGTAGGCTATATAGCTCGAGATGATCGAAGCAGTTCGCTGGAGTCATCGCGTGTAGAGCCGCCAACGAAGTTGGCGAGGGCGTGTGGGTCCCGGGCCGATGGACCCGGGCAGCGCGAAATCGACCCGTTCCCGGTGACACACCGGCCCGCGAAATCGAGTTCGCATCGTGGTGGACGTGGCCCGATTTTCGGTTGACCATCAAACGGGAGCCCGAAGGGATCACCGCAGAAGACCGAGGTCCTGCGGTCGTCGTGTCATCCATGCCGAGCCTCGCCGGGCAAAAGCTCGACAAGTACGACATGCTCGAAGAGGTCGGGCATGGCGGTATGGCCGTGGTCTACCGCGGCCGCGACACGATTCTCGATCGCGAGGTCGCGGTCAAGGTGCTGCACGCCCACCTCGCCGACCGCGAGGAGTCGCGCCGCCGGCTGGAGCGCGAGGCCAAGACGGTCGCCAAGCTGCATCACGACAACATCGTCGAGATCTTCGACTCGTCGGATCCCAGCCGCGCGCGTGAGAGCTACATCGTCTGCGAGTTCATCCACGGCGTCACGCTCCGCGACTGGCTCGACGATCGCTGGGTCCCGCGTCCGGTGCTGGCCGCGATGATCGCCCATCGCCTGTGCCTGCCGCTCGAGCACGCCCACTCGATGGGCATCGTGCACCGCGACATCAAGCCCGAGAACGTGATGATCCGCGAGGACGGCGTGCTGAAGCTGATGGACTTCGGCATCGCGCAGATCCTCGACACCCAGCGGCTCACGACCACCGGCCAGCTGCTCGGCAGCCCGGCCTACATGGCCCCCGAGCTGATCAACGGCAAGCCGGTCGACAAGCGCATCGACATCTTCGCGCTCGGCGTGATGCTCTACCAGCTCGCGACCGGTGAGCTGCCGTTCTCGGGTCGCAACCCCGCGCAGGTGCTCAACCGCATCCTCGAGGGCGACTACAAGCCGGCCGCACAGATCAACTCCAAGGTCGACGAGGATCTCGAGGCCATCATCGCCAAGGCGCTCGCGCTCAAGCCCGACGATCGTTACCAGAGCGCCAACAGCCTCGCCAACGCGCTGCAGGACTACCTGCAGCAGTTCGGGCTCGAGCCCACGCCCGAGGAGCTGGCCAGCTACTTCGCCAACCCCGAGAGCTACGTCGACGAGCTCGATCATCGCGTGTGTCGCGAGCTCATGCGGCGCGCGACCAGGGCGATGCGCGACGGCAACGGGGCGCGGGCGCTCAAGCTGCTGTCGCGCGTGCTCGAGCTCGATCCGCACAACAAGCGCGCGGCTGCGATGCTTGATCGCGTGCGCATCCGTGGGCAGCGGATGCGCACGGCTGCGTTGATTGGCGGAGCGCTCGCGCTGGTCGGCATCGTCTCCGCGGGCGTGCTGCTGCTGCAGCCCGAGCCGCCGAAGCCCGATCGCATCGTCTCGCAGGACCGCGAGCGCACCGCGTCGAACGGCGACTACATCATTCCCACCCAAGTACCGCCGGACGCCCCGCCGCTCGAGACCGGCGACTCGGGCGAGACCGGCGGGACCGGCGAGACCGCCGAAGAGCTCGAGACCGGCTCCGATGACGACGGCGGCCGCGTGCGGCCGATCGGCACCAGCGGCGGCGGCTCCAACGACGGCGGCGAACCAGCGAAGCAGCTGGTCACCTGCATCGTCATCGTCGAGGGTCTGCCCGCGGTCGCGCTCGCCGACGGCGAGTACGAGGTCGTCGTGAGTGGCGGCGCTCGGGTGCCGCTGCCTCAAAGCGGGCAGGTCGAGGTCCAAATCGAGCACAAGACCAGCGTGTGGCTGAGCCCCAAGGACAAGTACCGGGCCTCAGACACGCTCGATCCCGTGGACTGCAAGGCCGGCGTCATCAGGCTCCGGGCCGACCCGGCCCCGGCGAAGCTGAATTTCCAGGCAGGTGCGATCCCGCTTGCCAGCATCAGCGTCAGCTGCATCAGCGGGTGCGCGCACCAAGACAGGGTCGCCAGCAAGTTTCCTGTGGTCCCTCTCGACCGAGGCGAGACCGAGCGATGGATCGAGCTCGAGTTCAAGTCCAAGGGCTACAAGCCCAAGCCCAAGAAGTATCTGATCGTCTCCGGCAACAACTCGCTCTCCATCAACCTCGACAAGATCTGAGTCGATCACTAGTCGCTCCGCCGCGCGCCTGGAAAATCCGGTACGCTCCGCGTCCAACGACCGCCGCGGATGCTCCGTCGACTCATTAGCGCCTCGTGCGCGATCTCCATCCTGATCCTCGGCGCGCCTTCCGTCCGCGCCGCACCACCGACCGGTGAGGTCGATGAAGCGCCCTCCGACCCGGAGGGCGACGCGAGGGAGCGCGTGGACCAAGCGATCGAGGCGTGGCGCAACGGCGAGTGGACCGAGGTCCGCGATCTGCTCGAGCCGCTCGTGCGCGATCGCGACGGGATCGAAGACAAGCTGCTGCGCGAGTCGGCGCTGCGCTACCTGGCCGAGGCGACCTTGCTCGACGAGGGCCTCGAGTACTCCGAGCGCAATGAGCTGGCGCGCGGCTACATCGAGCGCCTGCTCGACAGCGCGAGCGACTGGGCGCCGCCGAGCGGGCTGCATGGGCGCCTCTTCTACGATCTGGTCGGCAAGATCCGCAGCGATCGGGAGGCCGAGCGGGCCGAGAACTGCCGAGGCGAGCTGGTCACCTGCGAGGCTGATTTCGCGGTGCTGCAGAAGGATCACCAGGATCTGCAGACGAGCTACAACGCCCAGGAGATCGCGGTCAAGGAGGTCACCAAGCGCAACCGCGGCCTCGCCCTGCTCCCGCTCGGCATCGGCCACTTCGCCAACGACAACTACGCGCTCGGCGGCACCTTCCTCGCGCTCGAGGTCGCGACCGGCGCGGCCGGCCTCGGCCTGCTGATCTACCGCTCGCGCGGGCTCGGCTGCGTGCGCACCAACGGCTTCGCGCCCAAGTCCCTGGTCTGCTCGTTCGACGACGAGGAAGAGGAGAATCTCCCGCGCCTGCAGGACCACGTCGAGAACGTGCGCAACGCCGAGATCGTGATGGGCTACCTGTTCCTCGGCTCGCTCCTCGTCGACATTGCGATCGCGCAGGTGCTGTTCAAACCATTCACCGTCGTCGACAAGGGCATGAAGACCCGCCGCGAGCTCGAGAGCGAGTCGCAGCCCGAAGGCACTCGACGCAAGCCCAAAGCCAAGCTCCAGATCCGCCCGCACCCGGCCTACTTTCCGGGCGGGATCGGATTCGGCGTGACCCTGCAGCTCTGAGACCCACTCGATCATGCCGCACCTTCAATACACGGCTCCCGACGGCAAACGCGTCCGGCTCGCGCTGGTTCGCCGGCTGACGACCATCGGCTCGTCGCGCGACAACGATCTGGTCATCGATCATCCCGACGTCGCCGACGCGCACGCGACCCTCACCCACGAGCCCGGCCGCTTCCGGCTCGAGTCCACGGCCCGCGGCAACCCGTTCTTCGTCAACGGCAAGAAGACCCGCAGCCTCGATCTCCGCCACGGCGAGTGCTTCGTGATCGGCGACATCGAGCTGACCTTCTCGGCGCTCGACGAGGCCGAGGCCGAGCCGCAGAAGGCCAGCGGCCCGCGCGACGACTCGGCCCTGCAGCTGGCGGCGATGAAGAAGCTGCAGAACTTCTCGCGGCTGCTGGCCGAGCCCGCCGACCTCGACGGACTGCTCAACGAGTTGATCGATCAGGTGGTGAGCCTGACCCACGCGAGCAAGGGCTTCTTGGTGCTCGCCGGCGAGGGCAAGGCCGACGATCCGAGCAGCTACGAGATCCGCGTCGCTCGCAACCTCGAGCGCGAGCCGGTCGACGATCCGGCCGCGCTGTTGTCCGACGACATCATCCGCGAGGTCATCACCGCCAAGCGCCCGCAGATCATCTCGGACGCGCTGCACGACACCCGCTTTCAGAACAGCCTGTCGGTCATCAACCTCAAGCTGTCGAGCGTGATGTGTGCCCCGCTGTTGGTCCGCGGCGAGCTGCTCGGGCTCATCTACGTCGGCAACAACGACATCGTCGATCTGTTCACGCCCGAGCAGCTCGACTCGCTCGAGGTGTTCGCCAGCCAGGCCGCGCTGTTCATCAAGTACGCGCGGCTGGTCAAGGAGCTGCGCAGCGAGACCACGCAGCTGGCCGAGCGGCTCGAGAACGTCAAGTTCGGCTCGATCACCGGGGCGTGCCCGCAGATGATCGAGGTCTACAAGCGGGTCGAGAAGGTCGCGAGCACCGACATCACCGTGCTGGTGACCGGCGAGACCGGCACCGGCAAGGAATTGATCGCCCACGAGATCCACGATCGATCGCCGCGCGCCCGCGGCCCGTTCGTGACCGTCAACTGCGGGGCGATCCCCGAGAACCTGATCGAGTCGGAGCTGTTCGGCCACGTCAAGGGCGCGTTCACGGGCGCGATCGCCAATCAGATCGGCAAGTTCCAGGCGGCCGACAAGGGCACCATCTTCCTCGACGAGATCGGCGAGATGCCGCTCGCGCTGCAGGTCAAGCTGCTGCGGGTGCTGCAGGAGCGGCAGATCCAGCGGGTCGGCGACGCGAAGACCATCCCGATCGACGTGCGCGTGGTCGCGGCCACCAACCGCGAGCTTCGCCGTGAAGTCGAGCTCGGCCGGTTCCGCGAGGATCTGTACTTCCGCCTCAACGTGATCGGCATCGAGCTGCCGCCGCTGCGCGAGCGTGGCAACGACGTGATCCTGATCGCTCGCTACCTCGTCGCCCGCTTCACCCGCGAATTCGGCGACCGCTTCGACGCGCAGACCTGCTTCGACGAGAGCTCGATCCGGGCGATGCTCAACTTCTCGTGGCCGGGGAACATTCGCCAGCTCGAGAACCATCTCAAGAAGGCCATGGTGCTGGCGGAGGGCCCGAGGATCACCGCTGCCGACCTCGACCTCGACGTGCCCGAAGGCGCCGAATCGCCGGACGACATCGTTCCGCTGACCGAGGCGCGCGAGCGCTGGCAACGCGAGTACATCAATAAGGTGCTGGCGCTCAACAACGGCAACCGCACCAAGACCGCCCGCGATCTCGGCGTCGATCCACGAACCATCTTCCGTCACCTCGAGAAGGAAAAGGGCGAGGTCTGATCATGCGTCGGGCAAGCACGATGCTCGCTCTGTGTGGGGCCGCGGCGCTGGGCATCGGCATCGCATGCATCATCCCCGACGAGCAGATCCAGGTGTTGATCAGCGACGTCAACATCTACCCGGTGCGCTTCGTCGAGGGCATCCCGCTCGACGAGTCGGCCCGCTGTGCGTGCTCCTCGACCAGCTGCGAGTGTCCCCTGCCCGGCTCGCCCGGGATCCCGACCTACCTCAACCCGGACGACACCGCCTACCAGTTCTGCATCTGCAGCGAGAACAAGATCGACGCGGGGCGGCTGTACGGCGTCGAGTTCTACGTCGAGGATCAGGACGAGGTCGACGGCGAGCCGAGCGACTCGCTCTACGCCGCGGCGCTGCTCGACTGGGATCCGACCTCGGGCGACAGCGCGTTCGACTACGTCGCCTATCGCGGCTATCTCGATCCGCGACGGCCGCTCGACCCCTGGTACAGCTCCTACGAGCAGTCGGTGATCAAGCGCCCGCGTCCGTACCTGCGCTCGATCTTGATGCGCGACCTGACCGGCCGCTTCGATCTGTGCAACGGCGCCGGACGTCCGGTCGGGCCCGGCTTTCACACGCTCTCGCTGATCGTCACCGATCGCATGTGGTTCCAGCAGGAGGGCGCCGTGGTCGAGACCACCGAGGGCGACGGCGACGGCGACCCGCTCGAGACCATGCCGATCACGCTCGACGGCGTGCCCGACATCGCGGCGGGAGCGACTTACGACATCCAGACTTACGTGTTTCGGTGCTTCGAAGAGACGGACGAGAACCAGTGCGGCTGCATGGAGATCAGCGACAACTAGTCGCTCGAGGAGCCGCGCTCCTGATCGCGGGCCTGGTCGCGGGCTCGTGCGCGACGGTCGATCGCAGCCCGGGCGTGGAGTGCGAGGAGGATCGCGACTGCGAGAACGGCTTCGTCTGCTCGCTCGCGCAGGGCAACGTCTGCGTGTTCGAGGATCTGCCGCCGCGCGCCGCGATCGGCTTCGAGATCAACGAGAATGATCTGCGCATCGAGCTGACCGGCTGCGATCCCGAGGTCGTCCTCGAGCTCGGCGGCAGCGAGCTACGCGTCGAGAAGCGCAGCAACCTGGTCAACAACTACAACATCAGCGCGACCACCCGGCGCGCGGTCGTCAACTGCGGCGGCAACGAGTGCGCGGGCGTGTGCGACGAGCAGACGCTGACCTGCTCCGAGCCCACCCAAGCCGACTTCACGCTGACCATGGCCTCGCGGCTGGCCCTCTCGGAGCGGCGCAGCAAGAAGAGCCCCAACCCGGAGCCACCGGTCGCGTTCACGTGGCCGACCTACGAGTCCGAGCAGCCGAGCGCCCACACGGCGCTGGGTCTCGAGGTCACCCCGACCGCCGAGATGAACCAGCTCAGCTCGTTTCGCCGGGTCATCGCCGAGGACGCCGACGAGGCCATCGAGGCGATCGGATCGCTCCGCTGTCAGCGAGAGTTGTTCAGCCTCGAGGGTGGCGTCCGCACGCTGTTGGGCTCGCCGGTCGTGGGCGCGGGCATCGAGTTTCGCTACGCCGAAAAGATCGCAACCCCATCCACGGTGATCGGCACCGCGACCAGCTGCGAGGACGACGAGGACTGCCTGCCGGGCTGGGCCTGCAACGACGAGTTCGACACCTGTGGGCTCGACCTCCGCGATGTCGTCGCCGCGTCGACGATCAGCATCGCCGACGGCGAGTATCTGGGCGCGTGGGTTTATACGTATTGCGAGGAGACCGTCGCGCCGATCATCCCGATCGAGCGCGACTTCACCGTCACCGTCACGCCACCCGCCGACAGCGGCCTGCCCACGCTGCTCTACGCGCTCGAGCAGGAGTTCCTCGATCCCAACCCGCTGCGCCAGGTCGAGGTCCAGAGCTCGCTGTGCCTGCCCGACTGGCAGCCGCCGCAGACGATCGCGTTCTCGGTCGCGGGTGATCCGGTCAAGCTGATCGAGACCGATCTCGGCGCCTACGAGTGCTGCTCGACCGCGTGCCTGCCGAGCACCGAGCCCGGTGTCGAGCCCACGCCGCCACCGAGCATCGACACGTGCCCGTCCTCATCCTTTCAGCGCGCGCGCTTCGAGGCCCGGTGGTTCAACTCCGAACCGATCGAGTGGAGCTTCGCCGACTGCGTGCCGACGGCCGCCTACCCCGACGGCTCCAACGGTCGCTATCGCCGTGACGTCAGCACCTGCGAGGACACGGGCTGCAGCGTCGCGTTGACGGCCGGAGCCGTGGACGATTTCAACCGCACCTACAGCGTCGCGATCACGCAGCCGGTTGGATCGGTGTTTCAGTC
>DATLLB010000663.1:0-2941 GCA_035538075.1 Enhygromyxa sp. | reverse complement strand
CCAAGGAGGGCTGCGCGACCAGTGTCGACGGCGGCCAGCGCTGGACCTGGACGACCGATGAACGACTGCGCTCGGCGCTGGCGGCCGCGATCACGCGCGACGGCCGACGCTACGTCGTCGCCGAGCGGGTGATGACGAGCGAGGACGGCGAGCGCTGGCAGGTCGTGCCGGTCGCGGAGAACCTGAGTTCGTGCGATGTCGTGGTCACCGAGCACGAGGTGATCATCACCACGTGCTCGGTGACCACGACATCGCACGAACTCAGGTTCTCCGCGACCGGCACGACTCGCCAGCGCTCGCCGTCCTCGCTCGTCATCACTCGCTCGGCGACGACGTAGCGTCGGCCGTCGCGCGTGATCGCGGCCGCCAACGCGGAGCGCAGTCGGTCATCGGTGGTCCAGGTCCAGCGCTGGCCGCCGTCGACACTGGTCGCGCAGCCCTCCTTGGCGAGCCCCATCAGCTGGCCTTCGCGCGCCGCGATCGCTCGTGGGTCCGCGTCGAGCCGCGCGAGCTGCCGCCAGCCGTCACGCTCGAGCGAGAGCACCGAGCCGTCGATCGCGACCGCGACAAAGCGAGCGCCGTCGAAGGTCACGTCCTTGAAGACGATGTGCTCCTCGGCTGTGAGCAACTCGGCGGGATCGCTAGCGACCGCCCAGCTCCGACGACCGAGCACGCACACCCGGCCGTCGGGCGCGACCGCGACCGCGCGCAACGGACTCGGTGTGGAACTTGACGCCCAGCTCTCGCCGCAGTCCCAGGACCAGGCCACACCAGCGTCACCGGCCACGACGATCAGCGCGCGACCGTCGTCGAGCTGCGCGCCATCGATCGCCTCGGGCCGCTCGAGCGGCAGCGCGCCGAGGCTCCACGTGTCGCCCGCGTCGGTCGAGCGCAGGACGAGGTTGGGATAGCCAACGACGATCAGGTCCCGATCCTGCCCCCACGCGCCGCACAGCTCGTAGTGTCCGACGTCGATGGTGTGGCGGAGCTGCTCGAGCGAACGTCGGCGCGGCGGAGCGGCGGTCTCGCGCGTGGCGACCTCGGCCAGCGGAGCTTCGCCGAGGTCGTCGAATACGAGACCCTCGATGCTTGCGACGAGCGAGCGCTTGGCCTTTTCGAGCTCGCGCTCGAGCTCGCTCGGATCGCCAGTCCACGAGTCGCGCAGGTCTTTGCTCGCCGCGACGAGCTCGAGATCCTCCGGCAGCGAGCGCGTGCGCTGAAGAACGGGATGGATCGCGTACAGCTGCGGGGCACCGCGGCGACCGAGCTCGCGCGCCAAGCTGTGGATCGTCTCGGCCCAGGCGACATCGTAGCCGCTCCCGGGCAGCCGCTCGAACGCCCGCGCGGCACACAGCACGTCGAAGTGGCGATGGTCGGGGACGCTCCACTCGATCGGATGCGGCAGCTCGGGGACCGACTCGAAGAAGGCCTCGCTCGGGCTGATCCCGGCGGGCAGCTCGTCGAGCTCGCCGAGCACGTACGCGAACGCGATCCGATCATCGGCGCTGACCGTGAGCTGGGCGTCGGCGATCCGTGCTTGGTAGTCGTACACGTCGTTGCCGCCGCGCGGCCGCCTCTGATTGTGGTCGCGGGCGAGGAGATCACGAGGACGCAGGACCTCGAAGCCGCGCTCGCGCAGGTAGTCTTCGAGCGGCTCCTCGGTCAGCCGCGAGTGCGAGCAGGTGAACCAAGGCCGCTTGTCACCCACGATCGGGACGATCTCGTCGGCACCCGCGAGCTGAATGAGCAGCTCGACGGCGCCCTCGGTGAAGCCGGGGATGAAATCCTCGCCATCGAGGCTGGGATCGTCGGGCGGCAGCGCCAGCTGGTAGCGATGGGCCAGGGCGGTGACCACGAACCACCAGCGGCGATAGTCGTCGGCCGAGCGCAGGCCCCTCCCGCTCGCGGCGACTTCGCGACACACGGTCAGCAGCGCCGAGAACACCGGGTGGTCGGCGATGCAAAACACGAGCGCGGTCGGTTGCTTGGAGCTCGCCACGGCGCGGCGAGCATAAAGCACATTGGCGAAGCGCAGCGCATGTCGTAACGTTCGCAGCCGTGGTTGCCCGCGCCGCTCTCCGCTCGCTGATCCTGCTCTCGATCTGCGTCGTCGCCCTGCCTTCGTGCAGCGAGGACGCAGCCGATCAAGCCGTCGACAAGGCCAAGGACAAGGCGAAAGAGAAGGCCAAAGAGCTCGGCGAGCAGGCGGCCGACAAGGGCAAGCAGCTCGCGGGCGAGGTCGGCGACAAGGCCAAGCACAAGGCCGGCGAGCTGTGGGCCGAGCGGCCGCAGACGACCGGGGAGCTCAGCGACGCGGCCAAGGGCATCTTCGAGAAGGGCGCTGCTGCGAGCGAGAACGGCGGCGTCGAGGCGCTGCTGGCCAAGGGGGTGCAGCTCGCTCCGGTCGCCGTCGACGTCGCGAAGACCTTGCACAGCGCGATCGACAGCGACGTCGAGATCGAGCCGATTGTCCAGAAGCTCGACGACGAGCAGTCGCAGGCTGAGCTCGACCTGCGCATCAAGGACATGCCGCGGATCGAGACCATCGACGGGCTCGACGTCGGCTTCAAGGACGTCACCCAGTGGGACTCGGGCGGACGTCAGACCGAGTCGGCCTATCTGGTGCTGTGGCGCCGCGACGATCGCCTGCTCGGTCTGGTCTATCGCTCGCAGAAGCGCGTCAACGTCGACGAGCTCATCGCCGAGGCGCCGCGGCTGATCGGCCTGGTCACGGGGGCGCTGTGAGCCAATCGCAACAAGAACAAGCCAAGCTCGAGCGCCGCCTGATTCGGCAGATCTCGCAGCTCAATCGCGAGTTCGAGCTGATCGAGCCCGGCGATCGGATCATGGTCGCGATCTCCGGCGGCAAGGACTCGTGGGCGCTGCTGCACCTGCTGCGCGCGTACGAGCGCATGCTGCCGTTCTCCTACGAGCTGATCGC
>DATLLB010000662.1:0-2143 GCA_035538075.1 Enhygromyxa sp. | reverse complement strand
TCTCAGTGCGGGTCGATCCGAAGCTCGGGAGGTTCTCGAGTGCCTCCGGACGGGCCGTTCCGAACCTCGGGAGCTTCGCTAACTCCGCCGGACGGGCCGTTCCGAACCTCCGGAGCTTCGCTAACCCCTCCGGCCACGCCGATCCAAACCTCGGGAGCTTCGCGAGCACCCCCGGCCACGCCGCTCCCAACCTCGGGAGGTTGGCGCGCGCCTCGGTCCACGCCTCGCCGAAGCTCTCGAGCTTCCTAGATCGGCCGCCGCGCAGCCATCAGCATCTGCTGAAACGGATTGTCGTCGCGCCACACGTCGGCGGCCAGCACCGAGATCACCCCGCTGCGAAACGTCTGGCTCGGGTGCTGCTCGGCCAGCAGCACGTTGTCGATCAACCCGGTGTTGTAGAAGCGCTGGATGAAGCGGCTGAAGGCCTCGTAGGCGACGGCCATGTGGGACCCGAGCGCCTTCATGAGCTCGGGATCCTGCTCGCGCGACTCGGCCAGCGCAGGCGCGAGGATGTCGGCGAGCCGCTCGCCGCCGGCCAGCGCCAGCGACACGCCCGAGGAGAACACCGGATCGAGGAACGCACACGCGTCGCCGATGCACGCGAAGCGCTGTCCGTACGGGCGCGTGTTCTTGTACGAGTAGTTGCCGATCATCGTCGGCGCGCTCGCCTGGGCGCCCGCGGTCAGGCGCTGGATCAGCGGCGACTCCTCGATCTCGCGATCGAGCAAGGCCGGCTCGACCTTGCCCTTGGCCTTGACCAGGCCGACGCTCAGATCGCCGGAGGCCAGCGGGATCAGCCACATCCAGCCGTCCTCGATCAGCTTGACGATGATGTCGCCGCGCTCGTGCAGCTCCTCGACGATCGCAGGAGCGAGCCCATGAAAGTGGCGAAACACGGCCGCGCGGCCGAACTCGCGGAACGGCTCGACGGTCTTGCCCGTGCGGGCCAGCAGCGCCTGCTGACCGGTCGCGTCGACCAGGTAGCGGGCGCGCAGCCGCGACGTGGCTCCGCTCTCGCGCTCGCAGACCTCGACCTCGACTCGATCTTCGTCGATGTCGAACGCGGTGACCTCGAAGCCCTCGCGCACGTCGGCGCCCGCTCGCCGAGCGGCGAGCAGCAGCGTGTGATCGAACTTCGAGCGCTCGACCTGATGCGCGTGCGTGGGCGTGCCGGGCAAGCCCTCGTCGAACGAGAACAGCGTGCGCCGACCGGTGCGCTCGTCGATGAACACGGCCCCGCGCTTGCGCAGGAACGGACCCTCGTCGAGGTTCACGCCGAGCCGGCCGAGCACGCCGAGCTCGAAGGGCAGCAGCGACTCGCCGATGTGAAAGCGAGGGAAGTGCTCGCGCTCCAGCACCACCGTGTCGACGCCCGCCTGCGCGAGCAAGTTGGACGCGCACGAGCCCGCCGGTCCGCCGCCGATCACGATCACGTCATGGGTTGCTTCGGTCATGCCTGGCACCGCCGAAATACCAGGGAAGTATTGATGCCGCCGAATGCAAAGTTGTTGTTGATGATCACGTCGAGCTTGGCCGCGCGCGCGGATCCCCGCACATAGTCGAGCAGCGCACAGCGCTCGTCCACCTGCTCGAGGTTGCGGTTGGGCGCGATGAAGCCCTCGCGCATCATCAGCAGCGAGAACACGCTCTCGAGCGCCCCGCAGGCACCGAGCGTGTGGCCGGTGTAGCTCTTCTGCGTGGACACCGGGGTCTCGCTCCCGAAAACCGCCGCGGTCGCGCGCGACTCGGCGATGTCACCGAGCTCGGTCGCAGTCCCGTGCGCGTTGACGTAGTCGACGTCGGCCGCCCCGATCCCGGCCGAAGCCAGCCCCAGTTGCATGCACCGAGCCATGCCCTCCCACGAAGGGTTGGTGAGGTGGAGGCCGTCGCAGGCGGTCGCGTAGCCGATCAGCTCGGCGTGGATCCGGGCGCCGCGGGCCAGCGCACGATCGAGCCGCTCGAGCACCAGCGTGCCCGCTCCTTCGCCGATCACCACGCCGTCGCGGCGCGCATCGAAGGGCCGCGGCGTCAGCTCGGGCGTCGCGTTGTACTTGGCCGAGGCCGCGAACATCACGTCGAACACGCCCGCGGGGATGAAGTGCGCCTCCTCGGCGCCGCCGACCAGCATCACGTCGGCGTGGCC
>DATLLB010000661.1:0-4635 GCA_035538075.1 Enhygromyxa sp. | reverse complement strand
AGACAGGCGCTGGTCGGTCATCTACCAGCGCGTGCTCGACACCCCGGTCGGCAACGAGCAAGCCGCGGTCGTCTGGGATCAGACCGAAGTGGCCAGTCAGCGACTCGACCCTGCGAATTGATCTTCGTCGTCGCGCTGGCGATCATCCGCGCGTGGCCGGCCGAGCTTGGTTTCGCGAACCGCTGCTGCACTTCGCGGTGCTGGGCGTCGCGCTGTTTGGTCTTTTTCGCCTGGTCGGGCCGGCCGAGGAGGGCGAGACCATCATCGTGAGCGCAGAGCTGCGCGAGCGACTCGCGACGCAGCAGCAGCGGCGACTCGGTCGCGCGCCCACGCAGGAGGAGCTCGACGCCGCCATTCAGAGCTGGGCCGACGCCGAGATGCTCTACCGCGAGGCGCGAGCGCTGGGCCTCGATCGCGCCGATCCGATCGTGCGACGGCGGCTCACGCAGAAGCTGCAATTCTCGCTCGAGGAGGCCGAGGAACTGCCCGAGCCGAGCGACGCCGAGCTCGAGGCCTGGATCGCCGATCATGCCGATGCCTTTCAGCAGGCGCCGCGCGTCGGCTTCACCCACGTGTTCGTGCAGAGCTCCGCGCGCTCGGTGCCCGAGGCCGAGCTCGCCGAGCTCGAGACGGCGCTCAGCGAAGGCGCCGATCCGGCCACGCTCGGGCAGGCGTTCGTGCTCGGCCAGGTGATCACGCCCAAGTCCGCTGCCGAGCTCAACCGCCAGTTTGGGCCCGGCTTCGGCGACGCGGCGCTCGAGCTGCCCGAGCTCGGCTGGCATCGCGTGCGCTCGCTCTACGGCTGGCATCTCGTGCACGTCGACGAGCGCTTGCCGGGTGGGCTCGCGAGCGTCGACGAAGCGCGCGCGCGAGCCCGCGAGGAGCTGCTGCAGGCCGCGCGCGAGCAGGCGGTGGAGCGCGCGATGGAGCAGCTGCGCTCGCGCTACGAGGTGGTGATCGAATGATCGCGCGGCGCCTGGTGCTCGGTCTGCTCGCGCTGCTGCTGTTCGTCACGCTGGTGCCGAGCGCTCACGCGCACGAGTTTCGGCCCGCGCTGCTGCGGCTCGAGCAGCGCGCCGACGCAGCCGGAAGCTTCGATCTGCGCCTGATCCCACCCAAGCTCAGCAGTGCCGGCCCGATCGCGGCCGGCGAGCTGACCCCGATCGTGCCTGCGCACTGCGAGCTGCGTGCGCGCAGCGAGGTCGCCTTCACGATCGATTGTGGCGAGCAGGGATTGATCGGCGAGCTCGGCGTGGCCGGGCTCGACCGCCACCCGATCGACGTGCTGGTCGAGGTCAGCTACGCCGACGCCACGCGGTTCACGAGCGTGCTCGGGCCCGACCAGCCGAGCGTTGCGATCGCCGGCGACGCGACCGAGCAGCGCGACTCGGTGTTCTCCGACTATCTGCTGCTCGGCGTCGAGCACATCTTGATCGGCCTCGATCACCTGCTGTTCGTGCTCGGGCTCGTGCTCCTGGTCCGCGCCCGCGATGTGACTGCGGGGCCAGGCGGCCGCGATCCCACCATTCGGCGGCTGCTGTGGACGGTGACCGCGTTCACGCTCGCGCACAGCATCACGCTCGCGGCCTCGACCCTCGAGCTCGTGCAGCTGCCCAGCGCCCCTGTCGAAGCCGGCATCGCGCTCTCGATCCTGCTGCTCGCCCGCGAGCTCGCGCTCGGGCTCGACGGGCAGGACACCGACACGCTGACTTGGCGCTCTCCGTGGCTGGTCGCGTTCTTGTTCGGCCTGCTGCACGGGTTTGGGTTCGCCGGGGCGCTCCGCGAGATCGGCCTGCCGCCGAGCCAGACCCCGCTCGCGCTGCTGGCCTTCAATCTGGGCGTCGAGGCCGGGCAGCTCGGGGTCGTCGCGCTGCTGTTGCTGAGCTTCGCGGGGCTGCGGCGGCTCGCGGCGTGGCTGCAGCTTGGCGCGCAGACCGAGGCGTTCGCACGCAAGCTGCCGATCTGGGCCATGGGTGCGCTCGCGTTCGCGTGGACGATCGAGCGTGTGCTCGGCTTTTGGGCGGTCGCGTGATCGGTTCGCCGTGCACGCGGTACGCTCCAAGGGTGCGTGCCCCAATTCTTGCGATCCTGTGTGCCTGCATGAGCTTCGCATTCGCTTGCGACAAAGACGACGGGGACGAGACCGAGGCTGAAGCCGGCGACGGAGACGGAGACGGAGATGGAGATGGAGACGGCAGCACCTGCGAGGAGCTGGCAGGTGGAGACGCGCTGATTCCTGGTGATTGCCGGTGCGTCGACCCCGGGGAGCCCTGCGCGCAGAGCTGTTTCTTCCCCGATGACATGATCACCTGCGCGACGATCTGTGCAGACATCGGCGAGACCTGTGTCGAGAACGGCTGCGGCGACGGCTGGACCTACCTGGAGGGCACTGCAGAAGCGTGCCCAGTGCCTTCGGAGTACGGCTCGACGGAGCCGCTCGGCTGCAACGAGCCCGTGCCGAGCGACGTCGACATGAGTGGCGCGTCGTGCTGTTGCACGCAGTCGTGACGCGAACGCGTGGGCGTGGCACATTCGGCTCGAATGGTCCGGGATCGGATTGGCCTCGCCACGCTCACGTGTCTCACGCTCGCTTGCAGCGATCCTGAAGAGCCGCCCTTTCGCGAGCAGCGCGAGCCGTGCAGCGATCACAACCCGCTGCGCAACCTCTACTTCGGCGATCTGCACGTTCACACGAGCTATTCGTTCGACGCCTACATCAACGCGGTCGAGGTTGACCCCTTCGACGCGTACGGGTTCGCGCGCGGCGAGGCCGTGCAGCTGCCCGATGATCTCGGCGGCCTGCGGACGGTCGCGCTCGAGCGTCCGCTCGACTTCGCGGCGGTCACCGATCACGGCGAGTATCTGGGCGAGGTCTCGGCCTGCAAGGACCCCGAGTCGCCGGCCTACACCACCGATCTGTGCGTGGGCCTGCGCGACGGTGATCCGGCGGTGCTCGTGCAGTGGGGCCTGGGCCTCGGCGCCAGCAACCCCGTGCGACCCAAGGCCATCTGCGAGATCATCGATTGCTCGAGCGCAGCCGCGGGCGCCTGGACGCGCACGCAGGAGGCCGCGGAGGCGGCCTACGATCGCAGCGACGCGTGCGAGTTCACCAGCTTCGTCGCCTACGAGTGGTCGGGCGCGACCTCGCTGTCGAACCTGCACCGCAACGTCATCTTTCGCTCCGAGCGGGTCCCGAGCCTGCCGATCACCCATTATGAAGAGCCCGACTTCTGGGGCTTGTGGCGGGCGCTCAAGCGCGAATGCATCGACGGGATCAACGGCTGCGACGTGCTCGCGATCCCGCACAATACCAATTGGTCGAACGGCAACATGTTCGTGGTCGAATACCCAGAGGGCGATGAGGTCGAGCTCGCGGGTCTGCGCGCCGAGCTCGAGCCGCTGATCGAGGTCTATCAGCACAAGGGCGACAGCGAGTGCATGAACGGGGTCGATGGCAGCTTTGGCGAGCCCGACGAGCTGTGCGACTTCGAGAAGCTGCGCACCGGTGAATTCGAGAATTGTGGCGAGGGCACCGGCAGCGGCGGCATGATCAACAATGGCTGCGTCTCGCGGCTGGACTTCGTGCGGGGCATCCTCAACGAGGGTCTGCGCGAGCAACAGCGCATTGGCGTCAACCCCTACAAGCTCGGGCTCATGGCCAGCACCGACACGCACAACGGCACGCCCGGCGCGGTCGAGGAGTACGCGTATCCGGGTCACTTCGGCGCGGCCGAGGGCTCGCCGAACATGCGCCTGACCGGCGCGGTGCCGGGCGGACCGCTCAATTCGCCGGGCGGTCTGATCGCGGTCTGGTCGGAGGAGAACAGCCGCGAGGCCATCTTTGCCGCGATGAAGCGACGCGAGGTCTACGGGACCTCGGGCCCGCGCATGCAGATCCGCATGTTCGGTGGCTGGGAGCTGCCGACCGACATCTGCGAGCGGGCGGACTTGGTCGAGCTCGGCTACGAGCTCGGCGTGCCGATGGGCGGCGATCTACCGAGCCGACCCGAAGGTGCCGGCGCGCCGACCTTCGTCGTGCAGGCCGCCAAGGATCCCGGCACCGCCGCGCAGCCGGGCACCGATCTGCAGCGCATTCAGATCATCAAGGGCTGGGTCGACGCGACTCTGCCCGCCGGCGAGGAGCAGACCAGCGCGGGCGTGGACCTGACCACCTGCGAGCCGCAGGGTGTCGGCGCGGCCATGCTGTGCGGTCACTGGGTCGATCCCAACTTCGATCCCGAGCAGCGCGCCTGGTACTACGCGCGCGTGGTCGAGAACCCCGTGTGCCGCTGGAGCACCCGCGATTGCAATGAGCTCGCGGCCGCAGGCGAGGAGCTGCCCCCCGCCTGCGAGAGTGCGCTCGACATAATTCAAGAGCGCGCATGGACCAGCCCGGTGTGGTTTTAGCCCCCCGCGGCCGTGTTAGTGTGAGCCGCGGGCGGCCGGGCTGTTTTAGCCCCCCGCAGCCGTCTCAGGTGAGCCGCGGGCGGCCGCTTCGCGGCCGTTTGCTTCGCAAAGCGGATCGGTTCGTCGCCCTCGACTGCACGTAGTGCCCCCGAGGGGGCTGGGTAGCGCGTGTGAATGCTTGCTGGAACGCTGAAAATGCTGAGACCCGCGCCCCGAGAGTGGGGGGCG
>DATLLB010000660.1:0-3340 GCA_035538075.1 Enhygromyxa sp. | reverse complement strand
CGGGCTGATCCTCTACGAGATGCTCGCCGGCAAGCCGCCGTTCACCGCCGACGAGGCCTCGATCCTGCTGCGCCAGCACATCCTCGCCCCGCCGCCTGCCCTGCCGGCCAGCGTGCCCGCACCGCTCACCGCCGTCGTCTTCAAGCTGCTCGAGAAGTCGCGCAACGATCGCTACGCGAGCGCGCGCGAGGTCATCGGCACGCTCGCGCGGCTGCGTCCACAGCTCGAGCAAGCGGTCGCGGTCGCGCCGAACCTCGCCCCAAACCTCGCCCCAAACCTCGGGCCGACTGGGCCGATCGCCACGCCGTCGATGGCCACCAGCGTGGAGCCGTCGGCGAGCAACACCGGTTGGAGTGCTGCGGCGCCGCCCGGCGCGACCGGTGGCTGGAACCCTGCGGCGCCGCCCGGCGCGAGCATGGCTCTGGCTCCGGTCGCTCCGCCCCCGCCGATGCCCGGCGCGAGCTGGCCCGAGCCCAACGCCGCGACGGGTCCGCAGGCGGCCAGCGATCCGAGCATGGCGATCACCAGCTACACGCCCGCCGTCGTGCAGCCGCGCCCGCACAAGCCCGCGCGACCGTGGTTGCCGTGGGCGGTCACGGCCGGCGCGATCATGCTCGCGCTGATGGCCTTCGGCGCCGGCCAAGCGCTGCAGCAGCAAGACACGGACACGCCGAGCAGCGCGAGCGACGAGACCCCTCCCGACTCGCCAAGCGCCCCACCCTCGCGCGCCGCCGCGTTGGCCGATCCCTTCGGCTCCTACGATCGCCAGTGCTCGAATCGTGAAGAGTGCGAGCTGAGCTGCGCCAAGGACTGCACCGCGCGCTGCACCGACGCCGAGCGCTGCGAGATCAGCGTGGGCCCGGACAGCCGCGTTTATTGCGATCGCGTCGGCAAGTGCGAGGTTCGCTGCGCGGGCGATTGCGAGGTCGTTTGCCCGCAAGGCGGCTGCGAGGTGACCTGCTCGCATCCCAAGCCCGGCAACGGCAAGGCGCCGAAGAAGCCCAAGCCGGCCAAGCGGTGCGGCACCACGTATGTGTGCGGCGGCGACTGTGACGACGACGACTGACGAACGCGATACCCTCCCCGGCAGTGCGTCTCGAAGATGCCCCCGAGTCGACCCGCGCGTGGCTGGCCTGCTTCCGCCCCGTCCCCGAAGCGCCGATCAAGCTGCTCTGCCTCCACCACGCTGGCGGCAATCCGGGCGTCTTCCGTCCGTGGGCCAACGAGCTGCCGGCGAGCGTCGAGATGCTCGCCGTGCGCTTGGCCGGCCGTGACGCTCGTCTGCGCGAGCGACCGGCGACCAGCGTCGCTGAGATCGTCACGCCGCTCGCCCGCGCCCTCGCGCCGCTGATCGACGGCCACGATCTGGCGATCTTCGGCCACAGCCTCGGCGCGCTGCTGGGCTTCGAGCTGGCCCGCGAGCTTCGTCGTCAGCAGCTGCCCAACCCCAAGGCGTTGATCCTCTCGGGCCGCAACGCGCCCGGCACCGGCCGCGAGCTCGCGCTGCACAAGCTCGGCGATCGCGAGCTGGTCGCCGACGTGCAGCGCATCTACGGCGGCATCCCCAAGCAGATCCTCGACGAGCCCGACCTGCTGGCCTTGACCCTGCCGTTGCTGCGCGCCGACCTGACGGTCAACGAGACTCACCAGCTCGCCGACGAGCCCCCGCTCGCGTGTCGCCTGCGGGCCTTCGGCGGCGTCGACGATCCGCACGTGAGCCTCGCGGGACTGGAAGCGTGGGGGGGCCACACGAGCGCGAGCTTCGTCTGCGAGCGAGCGGCGGGGGATCACTTTTATCTGGGCACGCCGACCGGGCGGCGCTGGATCTTGGATCGCATCGCCGACGCCGTGAGCCCCTGAGCGCGATTGCTCGTCACTGGTTGAAGTACCAGACCAGCACGAAGTACAGCGTGTTGTGGGCAGCGTGCAGCAGCATCGGAACTGCGAGCGATCGCGTGCGCTGAAATGCGGCGCCGAGGAAGTAGCCGATGATGAACCACACCCCCGTGAGCCCGTAGCCGTACACGTACGCGTGGACCAGCTCGAACACCGCCGCCTGGATCACGAGGGCGAGGTTCTGTCCCATGTAGCCCTCGAGCGCGCGGAGCAGGAGCCCCCGGTAGACGATCTCCTCGCCGATCGGGAACGCCAGCATGCAGATGGCCAGCCACACGACCTGAAGCTCGCCGAGGCCGTTGAAGAGCTCCAGCCACCCCGAGACGCGATTCCAGTGCGCGGCCGGATCCCGCCACACAATCCAAGCCGAGCAGCACTCCAAGAAGACGGCCCACGCTGCGAGCATGCCCCCGATGTCGCGCCATCGCTTCGGGAGCACGGTGACACCTGCGTGCGTGTCGAACAGCGAGAATGCGAGCCAAGCGACGATCGCAGCGAAGCCCAGTTGCGCCAAGGCTTCGAGCGCGACGAGCTCGGCCGACCAAGCCCGTGCGCCGGTGAGCCACAAGACGGCGGCGCCTGTCGCCGTTGTCACCGGACCGTGAGCCAATCCGATGATCGCGAAGAGCAGGTGCCGCCCGCGGCGAAACGTCGGTTCAGTTTTCGTCGCCGCCACCCGATTTCCCGTCATCACCCGAGTCGCCGTCACCATCGCCACCGTCATCCGGCACACCGCCAGCTCCACCGGGGATTGGGATTCCGCTGCTCGGATCGACGGGATCCCTGGCAGGACAGGCGTTGCTCGTGGTCGCACACGAGGCACTCGTCGCAATGAGAATCGCTCCTAGTCAGAGGATGGCCGAGATGGGAGTCAGGCAAAACACGCCTTCAGCTTCGGTGTTGGCGTCGATGTCACGTGTCGGCATCGAGCCCTCATCCGGCTCACCATCGACCATTCCGTCCCACCAGACGGTGATGCCGTCCGTCCACATGTCGACGGCCTCGCCCGTGGCGAGGTCGGTGAGCGTGGCTTCGCTGAGAATGCTGCCGTCGACGCCGCGCGTCACGTAGAGGTCGACTTCGTACCCGTCCTGGCCGAAGTGCTGTTCCGCGATCAGCTGGGCTGGCTCGGCGACCGCGTGGGCCGCCGGGAGCGTGGCGAAAACAGCGAAGGCTGTGGTCATTGCGATGATCCTGGGCATCACCAGGAGTGTCTGATCGCTTGTGGATCCGGCACGCAACCGAGTGCCTAGCAGCGGCTGGACGTCGACGGCTGCACGCGAGTCGTTGCCGAGCGCGCCAGGGCGCGGCTGCCTGCCGGCGATTCCACGGATCGATCGCGAATCACGGGCGAGAATGACGACGACAAATCATCTGAGCATGACCGGGCAGATGAAGCGGGCTCCCTGAATGCACGAGAGCGGACAGTCGGGCTCGACTGTCC
>DATLLB010000659.1:0-10682 GCA_035538075.1 Enhygromyxa sp. | reverse complement strand
CGACAAAGATCTGTGGGAGATGGCCACCACCAACGCCGCGTTTGCGATCGGCGCCGAGGAAGGGCTCGGCATGATCAAGCCCGGCTACGTCGCCGACTTGGCGATCTTCGCCAAGGGCGAGGAGGAGCTGCACGGCGCGGTGGTGCGCGGGCATGAGACTCGCGTGGCGCTGGTCATGCGCGGCGGCGAGCCGCTCTACGGCGACGCGAGCTTGCTCGACTCGGCGGCCGTCGGCGGCTCCGCGTGCGAGGAGCTCGACGTGTGCGGCGTAGCCAAGCGCGCGTGCGTGGAGGCGGACACGACCAACACGCTCGCCGAGGTGATGGCCGCCGCCGAGTACCCGCTCAGCTTCTGCCCCGACGAGGTCCCGATGGACGAGCCGAGCTGCGTGCCGTGGCGCGAGATCGAGTTCCCCGACGGCGTGACCGGCAGCGATCAGGACGGCGACGGGTTGAGCGACGATCTCGATCTGTGCCCCAACGTGTTCTCGCCGCTGTTCACGACCGGCGTGGTCCCGCTGTGGGACGATCAGCCCGACGCCGATCTCGATGGTACCGGCGACGTCTGTGATCCCACGCCCTGCGACGAGTGCGAGCCCAAGGCCGGCAACGACTTCGATCAGGACGGCGTGAGCAACGGCGTCGACAACTGCCCTTACCAGCCCAACGCCGACCAGGCCGACGCGGACGGCGACGGTCATGGCGATCTCTGCGACGACTGTGCGGAGTCGAACCCCGGCTTCTTGGGCTGCGCGACCACGATCGAGGCGCTCGCCGACGAGTCGCACCCCGATCATCCGGCCGAGGGCGCCACCGTCACGATCATCGGCGCGTACGTGACCGCGCTCCGTGACAACGACGCCGGCTTCTGGGTCGAGACCGGCACGCAGGAGCCCTTCACCGGCTTGGCGGTGTTCAGCGGCGGCACTCAGCCCGCGCTGCAGGTCGGCGACATCGTGACCGTGACCGGCGTCTACGAGGAGTACTTTGGTCTGGTCGAGCTGACCAACCCGACCGTCACTGTGGTCGAGAGCGGCAGTCCCCTGCCGTTCGCGCCGCTGCTCGTCGATTCGGCCGACATCGCCACTGGCGGTGTCCATGCCGAGGAGTACGAGGCCATGCTGCTGCAGGTCGACGGCGTTGCGATCACCACGGTCAACGCCGACGCGCCGGACGACTTCGACGAGTTCGTGGTCACCGGCAACCTGCGGATCAATGACTTCAACTTCGCCGATCTCGACAACACGTGCCCGATCGGCACCGCGTTCGAGTCGATCGTCGGCACGCTCGACTACGGCTTCGACAACACCAAGCTCGAGCCGCGCGACGCCGCCGACCTGACCGGTACCGACTGCCAGCCGTACTGACCTCGGTTCGGCCGAAACCCCAGCGCGCGTGCTTGCTCGGGCCCTCCTGGTGGGGCCTCGACGAGCACGCGTGCTTGTTTGAGACCTGCCCGTCAGGTCTCCGATAACCACGCGTGCTTGTTTGCCCCTGCCCGCCAGGTCTTCGACAAGCACGCGTGCTTGCTCGACCCCCAACAGCCAGGTCTCGAGCAAGCACGCCGTGCTCGTTTCCCCCTGCCCGCCAGGTCGCCGACCAGCAACGCGTGCTTGTTTCCCCCCTACCCGCCAGGTCTCGAGCAAGCACGCGTGCTTGTTTCGAGCCGGCGGTCGGCCTTTTTCAAGTCGGTCGATGTGTGTCCGACCCACACGCATGCGCTCGAACCGCTGCAGCGCGAAACTCCCAAGGCCGGTGCGACAGGGTTTTCACGGCCGCGGGAATGTGTTAGGACGCCCGGCGCGTCTTGGGCACCGAGCCCGAATCGCGTTCTTCCCCGGTCGCGGGGCTCTTTTCTGCGCTTACCTCCTTGCTTGCCAGCCCGGCGGATCCCGAAAACCGCGCACGCTGGTCGCCCCGACAGGCACCTACATCCAGCCACTTTGTAGGAAGCCTGAGCGCTCGGTGGTAACTCACAGAGCGTCCCCGACTGGAGCAGAAAACGATGATCCTCGCCTACATCGGCAACATCACTGCAGCCCTCGTCTCGATCGCCCTCCTGGTTGGCACCCTCCGCTATACGCGCCGCATGAACTGAGCAAAGCGGCTGAAAAGCCATTTTGCCAGTCAGTGATGCGGCTCACTCGACTAACCTAGGGCTACTTGGGACGCGCGGTTCCAGGTCGACCCAGTCCGATGTCCGAGCCGCCCGACTCCACCGATGGTCCTGTGCTCGCCGCCGCAGACGGTGCGGTGCTTCGTCGAGCCAGCGCCTTTCGAGTGTCCGAGCTGCTGCGCCGGGCCGAGCCCGAGTCGCCGCTCGAGCACATCGATCTTCAAGACGCCAACGAGCTGCGCCTGTTGTTGCGTGGCGAGTCGGTGATCGACTGGCATCGGCTCGATTACTCGAGCGAGGCCGACTCACGGCGGCTGCTCGCGCTCAACAGCCTCGACTGGGACGACCTGCGTGACCGCGAGCGGATCGAGACGCTGCGCAGCCACGCGGTCGACTACCTGCGTCGCGTGCTCAAGCTCCACGTCGACGACGAGGTCGCGAGCACGGCCCCGTTCATCGAGCTGCCGCTGATGGCCTCGGGTCGGGTCGGCACTCGCAAGCAGCAGCGCAGCGCCTGCGTGCTGCTGAAGGTGATGCACATCCTCTATCACCTCGACGCTCGCGAACTGCGGACCCGCCTGCCGCTGTCCGACTCGGCGCTGTTCGAGAGCGTCGAGCAGAGCGTGCTCGAGATCTTCGATCAGCTGCGCGCAGTCGGGGCCCCGGTCGTCGAGTTCCAGTGGTCACGCAAGACCCGGGAGTCGCTGGTCACCAAGATGTTGGTCAAGCGAGAGACCAGCGCCGCGCGGGTGTTCGACCGCCTGCGCTTCCGGCTGATCGTCAAGCAGCAGTCCGACATCCTGCCGACGCTGCACACGATGCTGCGCAAGCTGATCCCGTTCAACTACGTGGTGCCCGGCCAGACCGTGAACACGCTGGTCGACCTGCGCGAGCTCGATGCCGTCGGTCCCAGCCGCCTGACCACCGACGAGGGCCGCAGCGCCGACACCAACGAGTTCTCCGGGGCCAACTTCCGGGTCATCAACTTCATCGCCGATCTGCCGGTCCGGGTCGACGGGCTCGTCGATCCGTCCGAGCTCGACGCGGTGCGCGGCAACGTGGTGTTCGTGCTCGCCGAGTTCCAGCTGATCGACGCGCGCACGGCCGCGTTCAACGAAGAGGGCGAGGCCTCGCACGTGGCCTACAAGAACCGCCAGCACGCGCGCGTGCGCGAGCGGATGCTGCGGGCGCCCAGGGGCGACAGCGGGGGCAACGGCAAGGACGCGGGCGACAGCGGCGAGCAGCCGATCGCGCCCGCGCCCACCGACGACGCGCTCGCCCGCTACGTGCAGTCCGAGGACTAATCCTCGACCACGACCGTCCAGTGGACCTCGCCGCGTTTGCTGCGGCACCACTGCTCGTCGCACACGAAGTAGCTGACCGTCGCGCGCACCTCGTGGCGGCCGGGCTCGCTCGGCGCTCGGAAGCGTGCGCGCACGCGGGGCACGAGCGCGAGCGGATCGACGACCGCCGACCAGTCGAGTCGGTTCTCGTCGAGCTCGAGCGCGCTCGCGTCGAGCCGGATCTCCAGCGGCAGCGCGCGATCGGGCGGCTCGAGCAGCACCAGCGAGAGCTCGCCGCGCTGGCCGACGGCGACCGCGTCGACCTCGAGCGCCTGGACCTTGGCGGCGATCAGCTCGTGGCCGGGCGAGCTCGCGAGAGCGATCAGCAGCGCCCACATGCGCCGATGCTACGGCAATTCGCTGACCCGCGTCACGCGGTTGCGACCGTGCTCCTTGCAATAGTAGAGCGCCTGGTCGGCCTTCTCGATCAGCTCGTGCCGGTCGCGTCCGTCGGTCGGGTACTCGGCGACGCCGAGCGAGAGCGTGACCGAGAAGCTGCCGTTGTCCGACGCGACCGTCTGCGCGGCGATCTCCTCGCGCAGGCGGTTGGCGAACACGGCCGCCCCCTCGCCGTCGGTGTCGGGCAGCACGATCACGAACTCCTCGCCGCCGTAGCGCGCGACGATGTCGACCTTGCGCGCGCGCTGGGCAAAGATCGCCGCGACCCGCTTGAGCACCTGATCGCCGACCGGGTGCCCGTAGGTGTCGTTGACGCTCTTGAAGTGATCGATGTCGGTCAAGATGATCGAGAACTTCTGCCCGGTGCGCTCGGCCAGCGCGTGCAGCTGCTCGAGCCGCTCTTGGAACGCGCGATGGTTGGTGAGCCCGGTCAGGCCGTCCGTGGTCGCGCGCAGCTCCATCGACTGGTACATGCGGGCGTTCTGCAGGCTGACGCCGACCTGATGCGAGATCACCCGCAGCATCTCGCGGGCGGCCGCCGGGTAAGCCTTGGCCCGCGAGCTGACCAGCGTCACGGTCCCCAGCACCTGCTCACCGCGCACGAGCGGCAGCACCAGCACGCTGCGGGCCTTGTCGAGCTTGGAGGCCTTGTCGAACACGGCGACCGAGCTGTCGGGGTACTCGCCGCTGGCCGGCATGTGGTGGCGGTTCTTGACCGCCATCGAGACCAGGCAGACCCCGTCGCGGAAGCGCTGCCCGGCGAGGTGCTCGGCCAGCACCGTCCAGTGCTTGACGTCCTTCTCGCTGAGCTCGGGGTTGCTGGCCAGCTGCTCGTGACAGCGGACCGCGAGCACCTCGTGCATGCCCGCGCCGGCGTCGTGGCGAGTGATGACCGCGAGCTCGTACGGGGCCATGGCCGAGAGCGCCGCGAAGGTGCGCGAGTACACGTCCTCGAGCGTCAGCGCCTGGTTGAGCAGCTCGCTGGCCCGATAGAACTGCTCTTGCTCGTACTTGCCGCGCTCGACCGCCGCGAACGCCCGCTCCTGCTCGATGATCCGCAGGCACTGGCTCGCGGCCTTGATCAGGGCGTCCTGCTCCTGATCGGTGAACGGGCGATCGTCGATGCGATCGGCACACAAGAACCCGCGCACGACCTTGCCGTCGGTCAGCGGCACCGCGCACAGATCGGTGACCGGCTCGGGCCCTTGGTAGTAGGGCGGCACCCGACGGCCGCCGAGCGCCTTGAGCCGCAGCGGCTTGGGATCGCGCAGCACCGCCGCGAGCACGCCCGGCGACTCGATCGTCGGGTTCTCGCGGACCATCTCCGACGAGGTCGCCATCTCCTTGATGACGAGCTTCGGAGTCTTGCGCGTGTCCTTGCGCTCGCCAGGCTTGCGCTCGTCCTCGTCGGCCTCGACCCACAGCAGCGCCGCGGTGTGGAGGTCGAGCGAGACGCACAGCAGATCGATGGTGAAGAACAGCTGCTCGTGGACCGCATGCACGGCCCCCTGGGCCATGCGCAGCTCCTCCTCCTCGCGGCTGCGCGCCGCTCGGCTGGCGAGCGGCAGCTGCGAGGCGATCAGCCGAAAGTCGCGGGCCTCCTGGCGGATGCGCGCGAGCTCGGCCGAGACCGAGTGCTCATGATGTCCACGCAGCCGACGCGCGAGCGAGCTGAGCACCAGCATGTTGCCGGCCGCGAAGAACAGCAGGTAGGTCAGGTGCATCGCGACCGTGCCCCAGTGGCCCTCGAGCCCGGCTTGCGCGCTGGCAAAGCCGACCAGCAGCTCGAGCACGCACGCGGCCGCGAGCGACACGCCCGCGACCCAGCGACGCTTGTTGACGATCAGCAGGAACGAGACCAGCGCGTAGACCAGCGGGTACAGAAAGCTCGCGAGCCCGCCGGTCGCGACGATCAAGATGTACGCGCCGGTCACGAGCATGAGCCCGAGCTCGAGCTCGTGACCGGTCTCGATCACGCCCACGCGACGGCGCGACTCACCGGTGACCGGGCCCAGCTCGCGCATGACCGCGCGCGCGAGCGTGGCCGCGTAGATGGCTAGGCCGCTGAGCACCAGCAGATCGCCGGCCCACAGCCGCTTGGCCGAGAACTGCCCCATCGCCAGCAAGTAGGCGAAGGCGACCACGACGATCAGCCCCCACCACTCGGTCGCGTGCTTGCGGGCGCGATAGAAGGTGCGCGCGAGTACGGTCATCGCGATTCTCCGACGTTGGTCCCGGTCAGGGGCGCCGACGGCCGGCGCAGCTCGAACACCAGCTCGCCGGGCATGATCATGTTGAGGTCCTCACGGGCGATCCTGGCGAGCTCCCGATCGACGCGCTCGTGCGAGTGTGGATCGTCGGGATCGCGGTGCAGCGCGTCGACCTCGGCTTCGAGCAGCCTGATCTCCTCGCGCAGCGCCGCGTTGCCGTCCGTCAGCTCGTCACGCTCGGCCCGAACACGCGAGAGGTCCTCGGCACCGAGGTGCTCGTAGCTGGGCAAGAACGCGAGCGCCGCGGTGATGAACAAGGCCAGCAGGATGCGGTTGAGCCAGGTCATCGCGAGGTGCTCGCAAGGTACGGACGCGCCCTCGCGGCCGCAAAAAAACGGACGGCTTGCCAGCTGCGCAGCTGTTCGCCTGGGCAGTGGTCGCGCCGACGCTAGCGCCGAGTCGCGACGACCTTCACCCGCTCGTTGCTGCGCGGCGTCAGCTCGGCCAACACCGTGGACTCGCCGGCCGCGAGCGTGGCCTCGACCTTGAAGTCGAAGGCGAGCTGCTGAAAGTCGGAGTGCTTGCCGCAGCGCAGCCACAGGCTGACACGAGCGTCCGGCAGCGACTCGGAGCTGAGCTTGCAGTAGTGACGCTCGCCCCAAAGCTCGGTCCAGCCCGCGATGCGTCCGTCGAGCGGGACCACGAACTGGTGGGTCCTCGCTGTCTCACCGGACTCGCGCAGCTCGAGCTCGACGACATCGCTCGCTTGCTTGGGCTCGCGGGCGGAGGCCGAGCTCCCGGCACAGCACGAGAGCAGCAGCGCGGCGGCACAGATCGAGGAGAGACGAATGGGATGGGTGATCGAGATTGACGACATGCTCGGCCCGGTTTGCAAGCCGCGGGCCGGCGCGAGCGGCTGCGATCACTCGTCTGATTTGGTCCCCGCCCTGCCCTGCCCTGCCGGCTCGTCATCCGACCCACCAGCACGGCGCCAAGCTGACAGCGGTGGATTTCGGTACAACCACGGGGCCATGCAGAGCCGCTGGTCGGACGACGAAGCCAAGCAATTCATCGAGCGCTACGCGAGCGCGCCCGCCTGCAACGACGAGCTCGCGCTGCGCGTGTACAGCTCGCGCCTGATCGGCAACGAGCCCGCGTTGGTGCTGCACGGCGGCGGCAACACGTCCGTGAAGACGCGCCTGACTGACGACACCGGTGAGCCTGTCGACGTGCTGTGCGTCAAGGGCAGCGGCTGGGATCTCGGCGACATCGAGCCCGCCGGGCTCCCGGCCGTGCGGCTCGGCACGCTCGCGGCACTGCGCTCGCTGCCGGCCATGAGCGACGAGGACATGGTCAACGCCCAGCGCACGCGGCTGCTCGACGCGGGCGCGCCCAACCCCTCGGTCGAGACCTTGCTGCACGCGTTCTTGCCGGCCAAGTACATCGATCACTCGCACGCCGACGCGATCTTGGCGTTGGTCGATCAACCCGAGGCCGAGCGCATCTGCACGGCCCTGTTCGGCGATCGGCTCGCGCTCGTGCGCTACGTGATGCCCGGCTTCGCGCTGGCCAAGCTCGCCGCCGAGATCGCCGAAGCACACCCCGAGGCCGAGGGCTTGCTGCTGCTGCAGCACGGCCTGTTCACCTGGGGCGCGAGCGCTCGCGAGTCATACGAGCGCCACATTCGAGCCGTCGACGAGGCCGAGCGCTGGCTGGCCAGCTGCCGCGCGCAGGTCGGCCCGGTCCCGACCCGCGCGAGCGTGGCGTGGCCGAGCATCGCCGCCGAGCTGCGTGGTCGGCTGGGCGAGGGCGTGCGCCGCTACTTCTTCGAGGTCCGCGAGTCCGAGGCCATCGCGCGCTTCGTCGCCCGCGAGGATCTGGCCTCGGTCTCGCAGCGCGGGCCGGTCACGCCCGATCATGTGATCCGCACCAAGGCCGTGCCGCTGATCCTCGATCTGCGCGACGTCGATCCGCCCGGTCACGTCGCCGCGATCGAAGCCGCGCTGGCCAGGTTTCGCGCCGACTATCGAGGGTATTTCTCTCGCCAGGCGCGAGCCCGACCCGAGCGCACGCTGACCGCCCTCGATCCCGATCCGCGGGTCGTGCTGCTGCCTGGCGCGGGCGTGCTGATCGGCCTCGGCAATTCGCCCGCAGCCGCGCGCGTGGCCGCCGATCTCTACGAGCACACCATCGACGTGATCGAGGCCGCCGAGGCCGTCGGCCGCTACCAGGCGCTGCCCGAGTCCGATCTGTTCGACATGGAGTACTGGTCGCTCGAGCAAGCCAAGCTCGGCAAGCAGCGACCGCGGCCGCTCGAGGGTCAGATCGTCTACATCAGCGGCGCGGCGCATGGGATCGGGGCTGCGACCGCTCGCGTGTTTCGCAGCGCTGGCGCGACGCTGTACCTGGTCGATCGTGACGGCGAGGCGCTCGCGAAGATCGCCCGCGAGCTCGGGGCCGCCAGCGAAGTGCTCGACCTCGCCGACGAGTCGGCCGTGCGTCGCAGCGTGCACAACTGCGTGGTGAAATACGGTGGCCTGGATGGGCTCGTGTCGAACGCCGGGTTCGCGCCGCAGTCGGCGATCGCCCGCTGCTCGACCGAGATGCTCGCGGCCAGCTTCGCGGTCAACTTCTACGCCCACCACTGGCTCGCCTCGCAGGCCTACAGCGTGTTCGAGCGCCAGGGCATGGGCGGCTTCCTGCTCTTCAACGCCTCCAAGGCGGCCTTCAACCCCGGCCCCGAGTTTGGCCCCTACGCGCTGCCGAAGGCCGCGCTGGTGGCTCTCACCAAGCAGTACGCGCTCGAGGGCGGCGCGCTCGGGATCCGAGCCAATGCCGTCAACGCCGATCGCGTGCGCACCCACTTGATGTCGACCGAGGACGTCGAGCGTCGGGCGGCCGCGCGCGGACTCGAGGTCGACGCCTACTTCCGCTCCAACCTGCTGCAGCGCGAGGTCACGGCGCAGGACGTCGCCGAGGCCTTCCTCCACCTCGCGCTGGCCCAGAGCACCACCGGCTGCGTGATCACGGTCGACGGAGGCAACATCGCCGCGAGCCCGCGCTGAGTCGCAACGGGGATTCATGAAGATCATCGACGCCTGGATTCAGCACCCGACCCCGAAGTTCATCGGCGACCCCATGTTCGAGTCGCTGCGCCGCTGGATGGGTCTCTCCACCATTCCCGCCGCGATCCCGGCCGAGTTCACGCTCGGAGCGTTGGATGCCGCCAAGATCGATCGCGCGCTGGTGACCGCCTGGTGGGGACCACAGGGGCCCCTGCTCGGCAACGACGAGGTCGCGGCCCTGACCCGCGCGCACCCGCAGCGCTTGTTCGGCGTCGGCTCCGTCGATCTACGCCACCCGATGGCCGCCGTCGCCGAGGTCCGTCGCTGCGTCAACGAGCTCGGCTTCAAGGCCATTCGTGTGCTGCCGTGGCTGTGGGAGCTGCCGCCCGATGATCGTCGCTACTATCCGATCTACGCCGCCTGCGTGGAGCTCGGCGTCCCGTTTTGCACGCAGGTCGGCCACACCGGTCCGCTGCGCGGCTCCGAGTACGGCCGGCCGATCCCGTACATTGATCATGTCGCGCTCGACTTCCCGGAATTGAAGATTGTCTGCGGCCACGTCGGCTACCCGTGGACCGACGAAATGATCGCCCTGGCCACCAAATACGAGCACGTGTTCATCGACACCAGCGCCTACAAGCTCGCGCGCCTGCCGATGCAGCTGGTCGCGTACATGGCCCGGCACGGTCGCCGCAAGGTGTTGTTCGGCTCCAACTGGCCGATGATCGCCCCTGCACAGTCGCTCGCCGGGCTCGACGGGCTCGGGCTCGATCCGGAGGCGCGCGAGCTGTTCTTGCATGGCAACGCCGAGCGCGTGTTCGGGCTCGAAGCAGGCTGACATGGACCACCTCGCCGCTGCTGCGCATGCGCTCCGCGATCCGCCCAATCGCGCCGACGCGCTCGAGCACCTGCTGCTCGCCTGGCGTGAGCACGATCGGCACCCCGAGCTGGCCGAGCTCGTCGAGGCGCTCGCGGCCGAGCTCACCCGCGCGCTCGAGCCCCTCGACCACACGCTCGCCGACGCCGACTTTCACACCGCCTGGATCGCTCGCGCCTCGCGGGCCACTTTGTGCGATCTCGACGTATTGCTGCCCGGCCTGTTTCGCGGCCCGCTCGGCAAGAAGATTCAGCAGCGCTTCGACAGCCTCGTGCCATTCGCCGACGATCCGCGAGTGACCGCCGCGTTCGGTCGCATGATCGAGGCGCCGCCGGTCATGGCCGCCGCGAATTTCTCGATCTGGACGAGAATGTTCGCCGCGCTCACCCGCGCGCCCGACATTCGCTTGCGCAGCGTGCTCGAAAAGACCGTCACGGGTCCGCAGGGCGACTCGCAGTTCTGGCCCATGCTCGCGCAGCGCAGCCTCGCGCTCTTGCGTGTGTTGCCGGAGCAGGCGCCCGAGCTCACGCCCGAGCTGCGCGAGCGCGTCGGACAATTGCGCGAGCGCATCGCCGAGCTGGCCGCAGCGCCGCCCGCCATCGCACCCAGCAAGCCCGACCCGCAGACCCAGCTGGCGGACGAGCTGCTCGCGAAGATCTACGCCGAGCCGCAC
>DATLLB010000658.1:0-9307 GCA_035538075.1 Enhygromyxa sp. | reverse complement strand
CAATGGAACCACCCTGCTCGAGCCGCGCTTCCGACCGATCCCCGCGTGGCCGCGGCTGATCGTGATCCTCAATGTCGCGACCCTCTATTGCGCCACGGGCACGCTCAAGAACGGCCCGCGCTGGAACCAGGGCAACGCGTTCTATTACGCGTTCAACCTCGACCACTTCTATCGCCTGCCGCCGCAGCAGCTGTCGTCGTGGTTCGGCACCAACATCTTTCGTCTGAACACCTGGATCACGCACTGGTGGGAGGCCCTGTTTCCGGTGCTGGTGCTCGGGTTGATCCTGCGCTGGCATCGGCGCGAGAAGATCCCGCGGCTGCAGGGCTGGAACCTGTGGCTCGCGCGGCTCGGGCTCGGCGGCTTCGTGGCTGGGTTCTACGCGCTGATCCTCTACAGCTACCCGGTCCACTACCGAGCGCCGGAGGAGGGCCTGCACCTGTTCGGGCGCGTCTACCTGGAGGACCAGGCGATCCCGCTGATCCAATGGATCGTCGGCATCACGCTGCCGATCGTCGCGATCGTGGTGGTGCTCGGCTATCGCTGGCTGCGTGATCGCCAGGACATCCCGCGTGAGCGACGAGGTCGGCTGCCCGGCCTCGATCTCGACTGGGTCTGTCGCTGGCTGCTCGGTCGTCGCCTGTGGCTGATGCTCGGGCTGATCTTCCACGGCCACCTGATTCTGACCATGAACATCGGGTGGTTCTCGCCAGGTCTGCTGGCCTGCTACTTCGCGTTCCTCAATGGGGCCGAGCTCGGCTTCATCACCACCAAGATCGGCCAGGGCTTCCACAAGGCGATCGGGCTACCCGTGCCCGCCCACGTGCGCGCCGGTCAGGCCGTGCCGCCGGCCGATCTCACGCTCCCACGCTGGAGCACCGGACGTCGGTTCGTCGCGCGCCGCGACGGCTACGCGCAGCCGTGGGCGGTGCTGATCACCGCGCTCGCGCTGGCGATCCTCGGCGTCGTTCGTCGCGTGCAGACCGACGAGGACATGTGGGCCGGGATCGGCAAGGTCACCGAGAAGGCCAGCATCACGCTACCCGAGGGCCTGCTCGAGCAGACCACGTTGATTCAGCCCAACTGGTTCGTGGCCATGATCGCCACGCTCGCGCTGGTGGTCATGGCCCAGCGCGTGCGCGGGTTCGCGTTCAACCCATGGTTCGCGCCGGTGATCGTGCTGACCGCGTGGCTCGGCAGCGTGCTGGCCGAGCGCGAGATGGTCGCGATGAGCTGGGTGGTCGCCGCGGTCGGGGTCGTCAGCTTCCTGGCCTGCCGCAAGCCGGCGTCTGCGGTCGCGCCGATGCCTACTCGCGATCCGCAGACCGAGCGCATCAATCGGCCGTGGGCCTACGGTCCGCTCGGGCGCACGGTGGTCGTGATCTTCACCATCTATCACATGGGCGCGGTCGCCTCGACGCAGTTCCCCGACAAGGACTCGTGGTCGACCTTCCACGGCGACGTCGGCAAGTCGTTCGACGATTACCTGCAGACCACCCACACCACGCAGGGCTGGGGCATGTTCGCCCCCAACCCGCCCACGCACAACGTGTTCTTGCGCGTGACGGTGACCGACGAGAACGGCGACGTCTTCGATCTCAACACCGACGTCTACGCCTGCTTCCTGCCTGGCGCGACGCCGGAGATCTGCGAGGCCGCCTACCCGATCCCGTGGATCTGGTACACGCGCACGCGCAAGATGAATCGCCGCATCGCCGGCAGCGAAGGCGGCAGCGGGGCCTGGTATCAAAAATGGCACGCGCGCTGGGTGTGTCGGCAGTGGCAGCTGGATCACGGCGGCGAGCTGCCGCAGAAGGTCGAGCTCCACAAGATCACCTACCCGATCCCCGCGCCCGAGAAGGTGCGCGGCAACCCGTACGATCCCAAGACGCAATACAACCGCTTCGGCACCAGCGAGCTGGTCCACACGACCGAATGCAAGACCCAGCCGCACGGTCAGCTCGACAATCGCCTGCGTGAGCGCCACGGGCTGCCGCCGATCGACGACAAGCTGCCGACTTGGAACAAGCGCCGCTGCGCCAAGTGGGAGGCCAAGCTGATCGAGGACGCCCGCGCGCGCGGTGAAGAGGTCGACGTGCTCGATCCTGCCTTCGACGTGTGCCCCGACGAACCCAAGGAGGTCCGCAAGGCTCGCTACGATCGCGGGCAGACCGACCTGTTCGTCGAAGGCGAAGATCACGAGGAATGAGTTCGCACAGCGAACTCATTCCTCTCTAGTTTTGATGGCGGCCATTCGGCTGGCCGCCCCCGGCCCGGGCTGACCCGTGCCGGGACCCCCACCAGTCCGGTCGCCCCTGTGGGGCTTCCTCCTAGCGCCTGCGGATCTTGCCTTGCAGCGCCTCGACCACGAGATCGTGGGCCTCGCCCTCGAGCGTGCCCTGCAGCAGGCGTCGCAGGTACGCGCGGTGCTCCGGATCGCCGGCCGCCCAGCGTAGCGGCTTGCCCTTGAGCTTGCCGAAGTTGAACGCAGGCTCGCCGTCCTTCCACACGAAGCGCCGCGCGGTGTCGACGAACTGCGCGTTCTGGGCCGCGGTCAGCTCATCGAGCTCGTCGACCACAACCGAGAGATCCTCGTAGCGCGACAGCTGCCCGGCGAAGACCTTGAGGCTGGCGATGGTGTCGGCCTCGGCCCCGTGCGCACCGTCGAGGACCTCGCCGCAGTAGAACTCGACGGCGGCCGCGAGGTTGCGAGGCTCGCGGGTATGGAAGATCACCTGCGTGTCGATCAACCGCGCGGCGCCGAGGTCGAGCTCGACGGAGCTGCGCGCGAACTCGGCCTTGAGCAGACGCAGATCGAGGCGACTGATCGAGAAGCCCGCCAGGTCGGCGCCGCGCAGCAGCTCGGCGAGCTCGGGCGCCAGCTCCGAGAAGCTCGGGCAGCCCTCGAGATCCTCGTTGCGAATGCCGTGGATCTCGCTGGCCTCCTGCGGAATCCGCTGCTTGGGATCGACTCGCCAGGTCCGCGGCGGCGCAATGGTCACGGGATTCGAGGAGATGCGAAGCAGCGAGATTTCGATGATGCGATCGCGCATCGGGTCGATGCCGGTCGCTTCGATGTCGAGAAACACGACCGGCCGTTCGAGCCGCTCCACGAACTCGAAGAAGCGCGGACCAAGCTCCTTGATCTGCGGGAGGGTCGTGATCGGCGAGGTGGCGGACGCGTCGCTCATGGGGCCGCGGTTATAACCGTTGCTTGCCCACCGCCAAGTGCACGGTCTGGTGCTGGCGGGGCTCACGGCGGGAAGTAGGCGTAATACACGTCACCTCGGATATTCGAGATGACGGCGCCGAACCGATCTCGCGAGCTGATCTCGCGAATGGTTGTCTTCCACGATTCCTGGTATGTTGCCCCCATGCCGCTGGGTTCTCGGGTTTATTACCGCGCGCCATTCTCCACCGCCGCAGGCTGCGTAGCGCGAGTTTCGACGGTCTCGTGCGTACTCGTTAGTTTGCTGGCTTTCGGATGTACCAAGCAGGAGGACCGCACCGCCCTCGATAGCCTCGATGAGGGAATCGATGACGGCGTCAGCTCGCTCGAGGACACCGACGGCGAAGCCGGCGATGGCGACGGTGACGCGAGCAGCGACGGCCCGCTGCTCGACATGGAAAACGACAGCGGCAACGAGGGCATGCTGCCGTGCGGCGAGAATGACTTCTGCGAGTGCGACGTGCCCCCGCACGTGCCCTGCGACGCCGCTGCGGACACGCCGATCGCCCGTGCGATCGGGCTCAACTGCCCCAACGAGCCGCAGGTCACGATCTCCACTTCGGGCTCGGCCCAGGCGATCGGCAAGCGCACCGGCTTCGGCAACACCAACGCGTTCGATCCCCAAGAAGGCAGCCAGTTCGTGGCGATGGGCTCCGGCCGCGTCGCCGATCTCGACGCGCTCAACGGCTGCAACTCGGACCTCGGCGCCTTCGACCCGGGCAACCTGCCCGCGCCGCTGGTCGGCAGCAACGTCGGCGGCCAGACCTGCGCCGACAACCCGGCGCTGGTCGGCATGGGCGATTGCTCGAACACCATCGAGGCCCAGCTGGCCGGCTCCGCCAACGACTACACCGAGCTGCGCTTCACCGCTCAGGTGCCGACGACCGTCAACTCGTTGAGCTACAGCCTCGCGTTCTTCAGCTACGAGTACCCCGAATGGTACCAGTCGGAGTACAACGACATGTACATCGGCTGGCTCGAGTCCGAGGTCTGGACCGGCAACATCTCGTTCGACGAGGCCGGGGCTCCGATCTCGCTCAACGCCGGCTTCCTCGACTATCGCGACGCCGCTGCGTTCAACGATCCCCAGTGTGCGGGCGGCTGCTCGGCGCCCGAGCTGCACAACACCTGCATGCAGGGCCACGCCGGCACCAAGTGGCTGACCACCACCGCGGGCGTGCAGCCGGGCGAGACCATCACGGTGGTGTTTGCGATCTTCGACATGAGCGACTCGATCCTCGACAGCTACGTGTTCCTCGACAACTTCTCGTGGGGCTGCGACGGCGATGCGCCGCCGACCACGGTGCCGATCGGCTGAGCTCCGATCGCCACGCTCGCAGGGGCCGGTACGCGTCGCGTGCTGGCCCTTTGTTTGTTAGCGTGGGTCATGCGCATCGCATCATCGTTCGTGTTCGCAGCGTTGGTCCTGCTCGTCGGCTGCAAGAAGGAGGACTACCCGACCAAGATGTGCCTGTCCGAGGAGGGCACCCACCAGGACTGCGGGATCGCCTGCACGATCAGCAAGTCCGAGGAGGCCTGCTCGAAGTGGGAGAAGATGACGATCGAGCTGTGCGACAAGGCCGGCAAGGAGGCCTGCCAGGAGATCTGCGAGGCCGACGAGAACCAGTACGCCTGCACCAAGGCCAAGTCGATGTAGCGAAGGCAAGTTGCGGGCAGGGGGTGAGGGGTCCCCGACGTGGCTTGGCCACGGCGGGGAGCGGGACCGGCTACGGTCCCGCTATCAAAACTAGAGGAGTGCCGATGAGCATCATCGGCACTCCGGCTCCGCCGGCCCGCAGGCGAAGCGCACGTGGATGTGGCCTTCGTGGCCGGGCGAGTGGCGGACGCGGCCGCGGTTGGCCTTCGATCCGCGTGGGTACTGCAGCGTCGCGTCCAGCACGTCCTCGCGGACGCCGAGCATTTGTGCGGCCTTGTAGAGCCGGCGCTGGCTGGCGTAGTCGAGGAAGATCACCTCGACCGAGTCGGCGTCGGCGAACGTCGAGACCAGCGCCCACGTGGTCTGCCAGTCGATCCGCCGAAGCGTCGGCGAGAAGCCCGGCGGCACCTCCACGCGCAGCGGCAGGCGAATGTCGAGATCGCGGCCGGTCTGATGCGAGTTGTGCCCGCCGATCGCTCCGCCGCGCTGGCGACTCATGGTCCCGACCGAGATCGGCCGCGGATAATCGCTGGCCGCGACGAAGCGATCGAGCGCCGCGATCGCCTCGCGCACGGCGAAGGTGGTCCCCCACGCCGAGTTGGAATATCGCAGCTCGTAGCCGTCGCCGGGCGGGAGCTGGACGCCCGCGATCAGCTCGCCGTCCTGCGGCGTGCCGACCCCATGCGCGCCCGGACGGATCAGCGCCGCGCGAGCGCTGCTCGGCTGATCGCGGAGGATCGAGTCGAGCACGATCGGATCGACCCACACCCGCAGGCGCTCGCCGGGCTCGAGCGAGCGGCCAGTCTCGCCGACATTCCACGCGCGCAGCGAGCTCGAGTCCACGCCGTGACGACGCGCGATCGAGATCCAGCTCTCGCCCGCGAGCACCACATGCTCGAGTCGCTGACGCGGCGGCGGATGTTGGCGTGCGTGGATTCGCAGCGTGGTCGGACGAAAGGGGTGCGGCTGCTCGCCGGCCGCGAGCTCGTTCCACTCTCGCAGCGCATCGGGGTCGACGTCGTAGCGCCACGCCAGCTGCTCGATGGTCTCGCGCGGAACCACCTCGTGTCGGATCCATCGCGGCAGCTCGCCGGGCGAGTGGGCCGGCATTTCCCAGTCGGGCAAGAACGCGCTCACAGGACCATGTGCAGGCCTGAGCGGACGGTCACCGATCGAGAGCTCGGCCATCGGCACCAGCTCGGCTTCGCTCGCCGCGATCTCGTCCACGAGCGCTGCGCGATCTGCTTGGTCCGGCTCCGCGGCTTCGGCCACGCAGCCGATCATTGCCCAACTCAGGGCCCAACTCAGGGCGAGCTGCGTGCTGCGAACCACTCGTCGATGGTAGCCCGGCCGGCCGCTCGAGCGGTTGGGAAGCTGCAACACGACGTTCGCCAGCTCTGACATTGGTGTCGCACCCCACGACGAATCGACGTCACCTCGTCAACTCACTTGTTCGAGATCCTTGGCAATTTGGTTGCTGGCATTGCGACTGCTATGAGTCTGGTCCCATGCGTGGGCCAAGTGTCCACCATGGTCCTGGTTGCTTTGGCGAGTGTACGAGCGCCCAAGCGACCGCTTGAATCGACCGCGGATGCATCCGTCGGTCGCACGCCCCCCGGGCCACTCACGTGGCTCCCACGATCAACCCACTGGAGACGACATGCTCAAGAATCTTTCCTTCCTTGCACTCGCTGGCGCCCTGACCGTTTCGCTGACCGCCTGCCTCGTGGTCGACACGACCGACGTCGGCGACGACGAAACCACCACCAACGGCGATGGCGATGGCGATGGTGATGGCGACGGTGATGGCGACGGCGACGGCGATGGTGATGGCGACGGCGACGGTGATGGCGACGGTGATGGCGATGGCGACGGTGATGGCGATGGCGATGGCGATGGCGATCCCGCCAACATGTGCGGTTGGGATGCGGCCAACGCCTACTACGCCTGTGGCTTCGAGGGCGCCGACCCGGCCAACACGTTCCCGATCGAATGCCCGGACGGCCTGGTGGAAGGCGATCCGTGCGGCACCGTGACCGGTGCCGGCTGCTGCGATGCCAACGGCGACAACTGGTACTGCACGCAGGACATGACCCTGTTCCTCGACCCCTGCAACGACTGATCGAGGACGTCGAAACACAAAGCGCGCGAGCTCTCGAGCTCGCGCGCTTTTTTGTTCGTGCGACTCGATTGTCCGACCGGCGAGCTACTCGGCCGCGTCGTGCTCGTCGTAGAACGGCACCCCGTCGACGACCAGCCGCAGCGGCTCCGAGCTCTCGCGCACGCGCTCGAACACGTACTCGACGTCGTCATCGTCGTCGTCGCGCGCGTCGACTTGCTGGCCGTCGAAGAACTCGCGACAGGCCAGATAAAACGGCTCGGCGACGACCAGCGACGAGTGCCCGCCCGCCAGCATCACGTAGTCGCGCGGCGCGACCCCTTCGATCGGTCCGGGCGGCGGACAGAAGGCATCCGAGGCGGCGTGGATCTGTCGCAGCCGCACGCCCGCAGGCACGGGCGCGGTCAGCAGGTCTTCCAAGAACGGCGAGCCGGGCAGCACCTGCCAGACCGAGGGACTGATGGCTCCGACCGTGGCCACACCCGCGAGCCCGACCCACGTGCCGCGCAGCGGCGAGCCCATCATCACGAGGTTGCGGATGAAGTGGTGGCCCTGCAGAAACTTGACCGAGTGCAGGCCGATCAGCCCGCCCATGCTGTAGCCGACCACGTCCACGCGCTCGACCTCGAGCTTCTCGCAGATGTCTCGCAGATGCCGGGTGAGGTCTTCGGCCGAGCGGCGGATCGAGGCGAGGTTGAGCGTGCCGTAGGCGTAGCTGAACACCACCCGACCATCGCGCTGGAATCGACGGGTCAGCGGCAGCATGGTCCCGCGTGTACCCATGAATCCGTGCACCAGCACGACGGGCGGAGCGCCCGGCTGCGTCCACGACATGTCGACGCTGACCTTGTTGCCCTGGACGAGGTGACGCCCGTACTCGTATCCGTGCACCACGGTGTTGACCGCGCCACGAACTCGGCTTTTGAGGCTTTCGCCTACGCCCATCCGCTCACGAGTGTACAGCAGGTGTCACGGCCCGAGAGCTTTTTTGCTATTTGTGAGGATCGGCGGTAACGCGCGAACTGGCTTGCACGCTGCTCTGCGCCCGAAATTCTCGGCTTTCACGTATGCGCAATTCGCAATGCACCGTGTGGCGCGAGCGCAGCGAAAAATCAGCAGTTGTCCGCCGTAGACGCGCGATTATCCGCGGTACGCGCAATCGGGCAATATGCGCACTTTCAGCGCCGAGGATCGGCGAGCTCGCGTTGGCTGACAGGTATAGTGCGCAGGATCGATGCCCCTACGGAACACGACATTTCTCGACGCGTGCCACGGCCGACGGCCGCAGCGCACTCCCGTGTGGCTGATGCGGCAAGCCGGTCGCTACCTCCCGGAATATCGCGCAGTCCGCAAGCGCGTGTCCTTTCTGGAGCTGTGTCGCACGCCCGAGCTGGCCGCCGAGGTCACGGTCCAGCCGATCGATCGACTGGGCGTCGACGCGGCGATCCTGTTCTCGGACATCCTGGTGGTGTTCGACGCGATGGACGTCGCGGTCGAGTTCGATCCGGCGCCGAAGCTGGCGGCACCGATTCGTACTACCGCCGACATCGCTCGCCTACGTTGGGGCGATCCGGTCGAGGAGCTCGCGTATGTGATGGACGCGGTGCGGGCCTGCAAGCGAGCGCTCGACGACCGGGTCCCGCTGATCGGCTTTTGTGGCGCCCCGTTCACGACCGTCAGCTATCTGGTCGAGGGCGGTGGCAGCCGCGACTTCCTCGAGCTCAAGAAGCTGATGTTCTGCGAGCCCAAGCAGTTCGCGGGATTGATGGAGAAGATGAGCGAGCTGCTCGCTCGCTACTTGATCGGGCAGATCGACGCGGGCGTCGACGCGGTGCAGATCTTCGACAGCTGGGCGGGCGCGGTCGGGCCTCGTGACTACGAGACCCACGTGCTGCCGCACACCATCGCGCTGGTCGAGCGCGTGCGGGCGCATGCGCCTGCGGGGCGAGAGCCGGTCCCGGTGATCTTGTTCGCGCGCGGCAACGCCAACACGCTCGCGCTCACGGCTCGGGCTCCGGCCGACGTGATCGGGATCGACTGGAGCATCGAGCTCGAGGACGCGATCGCGGTGGTCGGGGCCGATCGCGTGGTCCAAGGCAACCTCGATCCCGGCGTGCTGCTCGGGCCACCCGCGCTGATCCGCGATCGCGTCCGCTCCACCCTGCGCGCGGGCGCCAACGCCAAGGCGCACATCTTCAACCTCGGCCATGGGATCTCGCGCTTCACCGATCCCGAGCACGCCAAGCTGATGGTCGACACCGTTCACGCCGGGCTCGAGGGCTGATGCGAACGATCCTGGTGT
>DATLLB010000657.1:0-4192 GCA_035538075.1 Enhygromyxa sp. | reverse complement strand
GCGCAAGCTGGTCAAGGACGCGATCAGCTACGAGGAGCGCAACGTCTGGCGGCGGGCGACCAACGCGATGGACGTGGTCACGATCCCCAACTTCTTCGCCGACAAGTTCATCGCCAAGGGCGTGTACAAGCTCGAGCCGCTGGGTGACGACAAGCTGCGCCGGGTGTGGAAGGCCAGCTGCGAGTGCAAGGTCCCGCTGGTCGGTGGCAAGGTCGAGAAGCACGTAGTCGACGAGGTCAAGCGCAGCTACCAGGCGACCACGATCTTCACGCGCAAGTGGATCACCGAGCGGCTAGCCTGACGGATCTGCGATACTCGCGACGCAGCGAGCCATGGAGTACTGGAGCGGCGGCTACGTCCAGGATCTGCTGATCGTCATCGGCCTGATCGCAGTCGCGGCGGGGCTGCGTCGCGCGGTCCCACGCATGCAGCGGCTCGGCATGCCCGACGCGCTGCTCGCTGGGGTGTTCGGACTCGTGCTCGGGCCCTCGCTGCTCGGCTGGCTACCGTTCTCGCCCGAGCGGCTCGAAGTCATCATCTATCACACGCTCGCGCTGGTGTTCATCGCGGTCAGCCTGCAGGCGCCGCCGCCCGGCAAGCCCAGCGGTAGCGCGCGCTCGATCGCGTTTGCGATCCCGGCCATCGCGGCGCTGCAGGGCGTGATCGGTCTGCTGTGCGTGCTCGGCTGGAACGCGACCGCAGATGGTCCGGAGCTGCACAGCGGCTGGTCGATGATGCTGCCGCTCGGCTTCAACCAGGGCCCGGGTCCGGCGATGACGCTGGGCTCGGCGTGGGAGGCCGGCGCGGGCATGCACGACGGCGCCCAGATCGGCCTGATCATGGCGGCGGCCGGCTACGCGTGGTGCTGCATCATCGGCGTCGGCTTGGTCGCGTGGGGTCGCTATCGCGGGTGGCACGTCGCGCGCGGGCGTGACGAGTCGCCGGGCGAAGCCGCCGTCGTGCACGAGCGATCGTCGCCGCGCGTCGTCAAGGCCGGTGGGCTCGAGCCGCTGACGGCTCAGCTGATCGCGATCGCAATCACCTACCTGCTGACCTGGGTGCTGCTCGAGGCGATCAGCCCGGTGCTGCCCGAGCAGCATCGCTCGACCTTGTGGGGCTTTCACTTCCTGCTCGCGACCGGCGTGGCGCTGGCGCTGCGTCCTCTCGCCGCGCGGCTGCCCGGCGGCAACCCGCTCGACGACGATCTGCTCGCGCGCATCAGCAGCGTGATCGTCGATGTCGCGACCTGTGCCGCGCTCGCGGCCGTCAGCGTGAGCGTGCTCGGCAGGTACCTCGCGCCAGTGTTGCTGATCTCGACGGTCGGCGGCGTGGTCACGCTGCTCGCCTGCGTGTGGATGGCTCGCCGCGCGTTCCCGACGGCGCCGTTTCACCATGCGATCGTCACCTACGGATCGCTGACCGGGACCGCGACGACCGGCATGGCGTTGCTGCGCATGCTCGATCCGCAGCTCGCCGGGCCGGCCGCGCGCAACTACGTGCTCGCGGTCACGCCCGCGGCCGTGCTCGGTCTGCCGCTGTTCGTGGTGATGCCGCTCCCGGTGCTCACCTTCCCCGATTCATACCCGGGCAAGGCGCTGCTGGTGCTCGGGATCCTCGCCGCGTACGTGCTGATCCTGGTCGTGTTTTGGCGGCTGTTCGCGCCGCTTCGCTTCGGGCGGAGGTGGTGGAGGTTGTGGCCTCCGCTCGAGGGCGAATGATTGGCGCGCTGCACCACTTGGCGATCCGTGGCGCCGCGCGTCAGCTCGTCGCGCTGCTGATCGGTTTGCTCGCGTGGCTGAGCAGCCCCGCGCTTGCCCGCGCGCAGGAGCCCGCCCGCGACATTCAAACCCTGTGGTCCGACGGCGACGCGCTGTTGCTCGCGGGCGATCGTCGAGCGCTGCGCATCTACGGCCGCGATGGGCAAGAGCAAGCCAGCGAGGCGGTCAACGTCGAGCAGTTCGTCGCCGCCGACGGGACCCGGGCGGTCGGTGGCGTGTCGGCCGTGTTCGCGGCCGCCGATGGTCGGCTGGTGCGTTGGCGACCGGGCGCGGCCGTCGAGGAGGATCGGGTCCCGCTGCTCGAAGGCGACGAGCTGGTCGCGGTGCTCGTCGACGCGAGCGGCACGATCTACGCGATCGGCAGCGAGCTCGCGCTGTACGAGCGCGGTCACAACCGCTGGCGCGTGTACTCGTACCCCACGCACATGCGCCCGCTCGCGGCTGCGGCCAGCCCCGGCGGGCAGATCTACATCGTCGGGCGCGACGGCCTGCTGGTCCGGTTCCTCGACGGCGAGTGGGATCGTCCGCTGATCCCCGGGCTCTCACCCGAGTCGATCCGCGCGCCCTGGTACGACGCGTGGTACAGCGCCGTGACCAAGACCCTGTGGGTGCGAGCCGGTCGTGATCGTCTGCTCGAGCTCGAGTTCGGTGAGCAGCGCGAGGTCACCAGCGAGGAGCAGCCGCCCAGCGAGCCCGATGACGCCGCCGAAGACGAGCAAGCGGGCGGCGCAGCGCTGCGGGTGTCCGGCACGGTGCCGACCCGCGAGCACCCGATCCCCCTCGGTGCGCCGAGCGAGGACGAGTCGCCCGCGACGTTCACGGCGATCACCGGGGTCTCGTCGGCGGCCGGCGATCGCGTGGTCATGAGCGCGGGCGATCGCGTGTGGTTGTGGGAGCGCGAGCGCTTCGTGCTGATCGGCAACGACGCGCGGATGGTCCACGACCTCGCGCTCGACGAGGCCGACGATGCGGTCTGGGTGGCCGCGCACGGCAAGCTCGAGCGGCTCCCGCTCGAGGCGCTCGACGAGGAGTCGCAGCACCGAGTCTTGCGCGACGAGGAGAAGAAGATGCTCGAGCGTCTGCGTCGGCGCGACGCCTGGCGCCTGCGCAACGCCGACGCGCCGCGCTTCTTCTGGATGCCGACGCTGCGCATCGACAACGGCGTGGTGTTTCCGCTCGGCGCCGATCCGGTCGCCGGCTACTCGCTCGAGATCGGCGCCGGCGCGATGATGGCTCCGCTCACCCGCGAGCGCGGCCCGACCCTGTGGGTGTGGCCCGAGCTCGCCTACCGCTACGAGACCCACCCGACGCGCGGCGGTCATCTGTTCGATCTCGGCGTCGGCGTCGGCTTTGGCACCCACCTGATCGCGGCCTTCTATCGTCCGCGTCTGGTGTTCGGCGGCGTCGATCAGGGCACGCGAGACGGCCCCGCCGTGTATGGCCTGCGCCACGGCATCGCGCTCGAGGCGGTCGCGGGCGTGCTCGGGCTCGAGGTCAGCCAGCAATACCTCGGCAGCAATCAGGGCCCGCTCCACGACATTCGCATCGGCCTCAGCGTCAACCTCGCTCCGTTGATCTGGCTCGGCATCCTGTGGACGACGGTTCCGACGGGCGAGTGACGAAGCTTGCGAACCAGGCGGCGGCTCGCAGAAGGGCCGCGCAGACGATGCGTACGCTCGATCTGCGAGCGGCTGGCGGTTCGTGGTAACTCCGACGACGTGAGCTCCGAATCGCAAGTCCCCCAGCTCGACATCCGCCGCTTCGACCAGGGCAGCGAGGCCGATCGTACCGGTTTCGTGGCCGACCTCGGCGAGGCCTTGCGCAGCTTTGGCTTCGTCGGCATCCGCGAGCACGGCCTCGACGAAGGCGTGGTCGCGCGTGCGTACGATGTGCTCAAGCAGTTCTTCGCGCTGCCGACCGCGACCAAGATGAACTACCACGTGCCCGGCGGTGGCGGTGCGCGAGGCTACACGGCGTTTGGCGTCGAGACTGCCAAGGACGCGAGCGTCGCCGACCTCAAGGAGTTCTGGCACGTCGGGCGCGAGCTCCCGGCCGGCAATCCATGGGCCGACACGCTGCAGCCCAACTTGTGGCCGACCGAGGTCGAGGGCTTCAAGAGCACGCTGCTCTCGCTCTACGAGGCGCTCGACGGCCTCGGCAATCGCATGTTGCGGGCCATCGCGCTGCACCTCGGGCTCGACGAGCAGTGGTTCGCCGACAAGGTCGATCACGGCAACAGCATCCTGCGGCCGATCCACTACCCGCCGCTCGGGGGCGCGCAGGGGGCCGACGGGGCGGTCCGCTCGGCCGCGCATGGCGACATCAACCTGATCACGCTGTTGGTCGGGTCGGGCGAGCCGGGCCTGCAGATCCTCTCGCGCCAAGACACCTGGATCCCGGTCTCGACCATCGAG
>DATLLB010000656.1:0-4296 GCA_035538075.1 Enhygromyxa sp. | reverse complement strand
CTGCGAGGCGCCGGTGATCATGTTCTTGATGTAGTCCGCATGCCCGGGGCAATCGATGTGGGCGTAGTGGCGGTTGGCGCTCTGTTACTCGACGTGCGAGGCGGTGATCGTGATGCCGCGCTCTCGCTCCTCCTTGGCGTTGTCGATCTCGTCGAAGGCCTTGGCGCTGCCGCCGAAGCGCTGCGCCGCGACCTTGGTGATGGCCGCCGTCAGCGTGGTCTTGCCGTGGTCGACGTGTCCGATGGTTCCTACGTTCAGGTGTTGCTTGTTCATGGGTCGTTCTCTTTCCTGTGGTCACCGCAAATTTCTTCACGCCGCGTCTGCGGCTGAAGTGCGGTAGTCGGTGGGGAGGGATTCGAACCCCCGAAGCGTGAAGACGCGCGCGGACTACAGCCGGGCCCCTTTAGCCAACTCGGGCACCCACCGAATCGTCAATGCCGATCGCAGTGATTCGCGCGAGAGCGTGCGAATCACTTCAGGTTGTACTTGCGCCTCGGACCGAGGCGCGGGGCTCAGAGGCCCGAAGCATACAAATACGCATCGAGAGCGACCTCGCTCGACAGCCGCAGCTGGAGCGCGATCTCGAACTCGACGGTATGCAGACGCGCGGTCATGTCCATCACCTCCGAAGAGGTCGTCGGTACATACGCCGCTCGCCCGAGCTTGTCAAGCGAGGCGCGCTGGTGCATCGCCGCAGCGCTCGGGTTAAAACCCAACTTGGTGACGTCCAGCGAAGTCGACTCGGCACACTCGCGCCGCGAGGACTGGTTGATCTGGGTCATCGTCGCCTCGCAGTTCGCTCCGCCGTTCATGTTCTCCGGCGTCGCGGTGGCCTTGCCCAAGCTCGCCGCCGACGTGGGCGCGGGCGCGACGGCGCTCGGTCTGGTCGAGAGTCTGTTCCTGGCGGGCAGCGTCGCGTTGCTGCTGCCGGTCGGGCGCCTCGCCGATGCGACCGATCGACGGCGGCTGTTCAAGATCGGGCTGCTCTCGTTCGGCGTGCTCACGGTCCTGCTCGGCTCGCTCTCGTCGGTGCCGCTGCTGCTCGGCGTACGCTTCCTGCAAGGCGTCTGCTCGGCGTTGCTCGGCGCGACCGGACCCGCGCTGGTAGCAGAGCTGGTCCCGGCCGAGCGCCGCGGCAAGGTCTACGGCGCCTCGATCGGGGTCATCTACGCCGGGCTGACCTTGGGCCCGATCTGCGCGGGCTTGATCGTCGACGCGTGGAGCTGGCGTGGCGTGTTCTTCGTCAGCGCCGCGCTGTTGTTGATCATGTACACGCTGGTCGAGCTGCGCCTTCCTTCTGGTTGGCGTCGCCCCGATCGCGCCGTGCACCTGCCGAGCGCCGCGCTGCTGCTCGCGGCCGTGCTGTGCCTCGTATTCGGTGCGGCCAACATCACCCACGGCCTGCGCGGCGCGGTGCTGCTCGGCACGGGAGTCTTGCTCGGCGTCGCCTTCGTCGCGTTGCAGCGGCGGATCGAGCGACCGCTGCTCGACGTCGGCGCGCTGATGCGGCATCGGGTCATGCGCGCGGCCTTGTTGGTGCAGCTGCTGCTCTACCTCAGCGCGTTCTGCTCGACCTTCATGCTCAGCGTCTACATGCAGGTCTCGCTCGGGCATCCGGCCAAGACCTCGGGCTGGATGCTGTCGATCTCGGGCGTGTTGATGGCCATGCTCGCGCCGATCGCCGGAGCGCTGTCCGATCGCCTGCGGCCCGGTGTGATCGCCGGGGTCGGGGTCGCGCTGGTGCTCGCGGCCTCGCTGGTCGGCACTCGGCTCACGCTCGAGTCGAGCCTCATGCACGTCGGCTGGGTGCTCGCGCTGCAGGGGCTCGGCTACGCGCTGTTCTCCTCGCCGAACATGACCATCATCATGAACAGCGCGGCGAAGTCCGAGGTCAGCATGGCGTCCGCGCTCGGGGCCAAGGCGCGCTCGCTCGGCATGATCTCCGGCATGCTGATCACCAGCCTGTTGATCGCGCTGCAGATCGGCAACGACGCGGTCGAGGATCACCCGGTCGAGTTCGGCGCGGTCGTGGCGGCCGGCTTCTCGATCATGGCCGTGAGCAACGCCCTCGCGCTGCTGGTCGCCGTCGTCAGCGGGGTGCGCTCGCACGGCGAGGCCGATAGCGCAGCGAAATGAGCCCCTCGTACGCGGTGTGCTCGACCAGCTCGAGCGCGTGCCTTTGTTGCGCGCCAGCGAACAGCGGCAGCCCGGCGCCGAGGATCATCGGGATCACCGAGACCACCATCTCGTCGATCAGCTCGGCGTCGAGCGCTTGCCGGATCAGCGCGCCGCCGTCGATGTAGACGTCACGCCCGTCCGCAGCCGCGAGCGCGCTCGTGATCAGCTCGTCGATCGGACCACTCACCGCGCGCGCCGAGGCCGGGCCGGATGGGAGCGCGCGGTGGGTGGCGACCAGCACTGGCCGCTCGCCGTACGGCCACTCGCCGCCAAAACCGAGGACCACATCGAAGGTTCGCCGGCCCATCAACAGCGCCCCGACGTCGGCCATGAACGCGCCGTAGCCAAAGTCGTAGCCGGGCTCGCTCGGAATTGGCGGCAGCCAAGACAGGTCGTCATCGACACCGGCGATGAAACCGTCCAGCGAAGAAGCGATGAATACGCGCACACGTCCGCTCATGGGCGGAGAGTATAAACCGATGTTCATTCGGATGAACTCGATCGCGAGCCCGAGCGCTGTCGAGGTTGTTCTCGGTGGTTCGTGGTCACGATGCGGCGGTCGGGTGATGCGGCGTGTCGCGCCGACCCTCAGACAGTCCTCGCCGCTGACGGACTGTACGCGGAGCGACCGCTCGAAGGCGCGGCTGCGGAACTCGGGTCGGGGCGACACGCCGCATCACCCGACCGCCGCATCGTGACCACGAGCCACCGAGAACAACCTCGACAGCGCCGTGGAATTCCCCCAAAAAAGTGGACACCAGTTTTATGCTGCCAGCCCCACCTCCGCCGTGTGCAGCGCCTCGTAGTCGGCCGGGCTCATGTAGCCCAGAGTCGAGTGGCGTCGCCGGCGATTGTAGAAGACTTGGATGTACTCGCTGATTGCCAGCGCGGCCTCGCGATGGTCAAGCCAATTCGTTCGGTACACGAGATCTTTTTTCAACGTGGCGAAGAAAGACTCGACCACGGCGTTGTCGTAGGCGCAACCCTTCGCGCCCATGCTGATCTGGATGCCTCGGCGCTCGAGCTCCTCGCGGTGCCTGGCGCTCGCGTACTGGCTCCCGCGGTCGGAGTGGTGGACGAGACCTTCGCCGTGCTCACGCGTGCCCAGGGCTCGATCGAGCGCCTCGAGGACGAGCTCGGTCCCCATGTGCTCGTCGACGGCCCAGCCGATCACGCGACGGCTGAACAGGTCGAGAACGACGGCGAGGTAGGCCCAGCCCGAGGCCGTCGGAATGTACGTGATGTCGGCCGCCCACAGCTGGTTGGGCGCGCTCGGGTTGAAGTCACGCTCGACGAGGTCGGGCGCGATCGGGCGGTCGTGGTGCGAGTCGGTCGTCTTTCGAAATCGCCGCGGACGCTGCCCTGTGATGCTCAATTCGGCCATCAAGCGAGCCACGCGGTTGAGGCCGATCTCGAAGCCGCGCGCTTGCAGCTCGGCGTGGACGCGAGGGCTGCCGTAGGTGCCGCGGCTCTCGCTGTGGATGGACTTGATCTCGATCTTCAGCCGCTCGTCCTTGGTCTGCCGCTCGGATGGCTGCGCGTTGAGCCACCGGTAGAAGCCGCTGCATGAGACCTCGAGCACCCTGCAGAGCACCGTGACCGGGAAGTTGGCCTTCTCCGCCTTGATGAGCTCGAACCTCACGAGCTTTCCCTGGCGAAGAACGCCGTCGCTTTTTTTAAAATTGCTCGCTCCATCTCGAGCTCGCGGATGCGTTTGCGCAGCTCCTGGTTCTCGGCTTCGAGGCCGGCTTGGGCAGCCGCCGTTGGGCTCGCCTTCTTCTGCGCCGCTGCGACCCAGTTCCGAACCATCGATTGGGTCAGATCGAGATCGCGGGCGATCTGGGCGATCGTCTTGTCGCTGGTCTCGACCAGGGCGACGACCTCGGCCTTGAACTCCGGCGTGTACTGCCGCCGCTTCCGCTTCTTCTTCGTCTGCTTGGACACCTGAGCCTCCATTTTCGCCTCATCTCGGGTGTCCACCAAACTGGGGGAGGTTCACTCGGGCTCGCGATCGAGTTCATCCGAATGAACATCGGTTTATACTCTCCGCCCATGAGCGGACGTGTGCGCGTATTCATCGCTTCCTCGCTGGACGGTTTCATCGCCGGGCTCGCTCGG
>DATLLB010000655.1:0-4324 GCA_035538075.1 Enhygromyxa sp. | reverse complement strand
CGCCAGGACCCGAGCAGCGCGAGCACCACGAGCCCGAGCGCGGCGGCACCCCGATCGGCGTGGCGCTCGGTCGAGCAGCCGCAGGTCACGTTGTACGGCAGCTCATAGGTCGGCTCGCCGGTGGTACCCGTGCTCTCGTCCGCGGCCTCGTCACCGCCGTCGTCGCCGGGATCACCGTTGGTGTCCTCGCTGGCGTCGGCCAAGCACTCGACGCTGGCCTGATAGTTTGCATGCGCGGTCATGATCGACTCGCTGTTGTCGACCTCGACCTGCGGTGGGCCCATCTCGGGCACCTGCTCGATCCGCAGCGCCTGCGGCATGCTCGACCAGATCGGGAATGTGGTGGGGTAGCCGAAACCCTCGGGCACGCAGACCGGCGTGTCGGTGCCCTCGACGTCGACGTGGAAGACCTGATCGCCGCCACACAGCACCTGCTCGACGGTCGTGATCCGGCTGTTGTCGACGTCCGGTAGCTCGGAATTGGCCACGAACATCGGGTCGGCGATCATCTCGTTGGGCGAGATCGTGGTGTGCAAACGGGTCAGCTTGGGCCAGGTCTCGAGCAGCTCGAGCGCGTGAAAGCCCGGATCGATGATGCGCTCGAGCAGCGCGGCCGCGAACGCGGCGTCGTCCCACGCGGCCATGTCGATCTGATCGGCATATTGCTCGAGGTTGTTCCAAAACTGCTGAGGATCGACGCCGTCCGGCGGCGGGATGAATTCCAGCAGCAGCGCGCGAATGAGCGGGTGGGTGTTGAGGCCCTGCTGGGCGATCAGATCGATCGCGGTGATTGGATCGGCGCCGATGAATGCGGTCTCGTCCCAGCTGTCGCGAAAGACGTTGGTGTCCGGCACCACGTCGCTCGGCCCCGCGTACTCGGTCACGAACGCGCGGCCACCAGCCTCGTCGACCGCGAGCGAGAGCAGCTCGAGATATTTCAAATCGCTCGGGTTTTGCCAGTCGTAGGCGAGCGGGTTGAGCACGACGTGCGCGTAGGTGCTTGGCGCCCAGCGGTCTTGGCCGAGGAAGTAGGCGCGAATGCCCATGTCTTGCTCGGCGGCGATGCGGGTCAGGCGAATCGGCACGCACGGCTCGTCGCCCGGGAACCGAAACGCGAGCGGGTGAATCTCCTGGACGTCGGCTCCGGCCGCGAGCTTGACCGCGGCGAACAAGAAGCCTTCGTCGAGATACTCCTGCAGGATCGGCTCGGACTGGGGATCCTGCGCATAATTGTTCTGCTCGAGGAAATCGAGCACCTCGGCCGCGGTGCCGCCCTGCAGGACCACGACCTCGAACGCGCCGACGACGGCCTCGAACACGACCTCGGGCTCCTCGTCGTCGCCGAGGTCGAGGTGCGGGCTGAAGCCAAAGCCGCCGTCGTCCTCGCCGCCGGGATCATCCTCCTCGCAGTCGTACTCGGAGGCCGTGACCCAGCTCGGCGCGACCGCGCCGCTCATGGCGGTGAACAGCGGATCGGAGCCGACCGCGACCTCGGGCACGCCCTGCAGCGGCAACACCCAGGCGAAGCGCTCGGCCTCGCCGGTGTATTGAATGCGCACGTGGACCTCGACGGTGTCCCCGTCCATCACGAACAGGATGTCCTCGCCGGTCTGATCGACGGGCATCGGCTGCGGGAGGTTGTCGCAGAAGGTCCCGCCGCAGGCCCGAGCGTCGCGCGGGCTGCCGAGCAGCGCGAGCGCGGCGATGGGGGCGAGCAGGAGGACGGATGCGGTCAGGCGCGAGGTCATGCGGGGCTCCAACCGCGGCAGTGTACCCCGAGCGCTCGAGGGGTGTCCATGCGCCGCGACTCCAGCTTGGCGAGCAGTGTCAATGATGGTCGCAGCGAGGAACGTCGCTAAAATGAGGACATACCAATGGCATCCTTACTCGAACAATTGCAGATCTTCGACGACGGGGCTCCAGCCGAGCGCTTCGCCGAGTTGGTCGCAACATTCCCCAAGAAGCATGTCGGCGAGCTCTTGAAGGCGGGCTTTCACTTCTACAAGAACACGTTCTGGTACACGCTGGACCAGCAACCCAGGAGCGTGTTCGAGTCGATCATCGCCGACTTGCGCCCGCTCGCGGCTCCATCATCGCTGGTGATTGGCGCGGAGTGGTGGTTCAGCGTGTTGCGCATCAACAGCTCGCCGCAGTGGCTGCTCCCGTGTCATTTCGACCGCAACGACCTGAGCGAGAAGGATCCCGACAAGAAGACCTATCCCGAGAAGGGCAGCGTCTTGTTCCTCAACAGCGTGCCCTATGGCGAGCTGGTCGTGACCGATCAGATCTGGACCAAGCAGGGGATCGAGCCGAAGCAGCCGAAGGACATGCGCTTCGTCCGGCCTCGCATGAATCGCTATGTGGTGTTCCCTGGCCAGCTCTATCACGGCGTGATCGGTCGCATGTGGCGGCCGATCGAGCACCAGCGGACCCTGCGGGTCGCGCTGGCGGTGAACTGGTGGTACGAGCGGCCGAAGGCGGCCTATCTCCGCGACTCTCGTGAGTGCCTCACGGCCCTGCGCTTGGCTTAGCGCCTCGCTCGCCTGCGTCGCCAACCACCCACGAGAGACGCGAGCCCGAGCAAGCCGAGCGCCGCGCCGGTCGACGAACCCGACGCGTCGCTGCGGCACGCACAACCGACTTTGCTCCCCCCGTCGCTCAGGCTCGCGTCTCCCGTCCCCCCGTCCGCCGGACCTCCCTCGTCCGTCCCTTCGTCGCCGCCCTCCGCCACACAATTTTTGTCGAGCTGGTAGGCCGCGTGAGCGGCTAGGATCTGCTCGCTGAAGTCGTCGAGCACCTGCGGCGGACCCTTGGCTGGAATCTGCTCGATGCGCAGGGCCGGGTGCTCGCGCAGCTGCGTCGGCCACTGGATCACCGACTCCGCCATGCAGACCGGCAGCGCGTCGCCGGCGAAGGGCACCCACTGCACGGAGCCCGCGTCGTCGCCACAGAGGTTGGTGCTCACGGAAGTGAGCGTGTTGCCCACGTCGTCCAGATCGGGCACCGATTGGAACATCGGATCGACGGTCATCTCGTGCGGTGACATCGTCGTGTGCAGGCGGGTCAGGTACGGCCAGCTGTCGAGCAGATCGACGGCGTGCAGGCCCGGCTCGATGATTCGCTCCGCGAGCGCGGCCGCGAACCCGGCCGAGTCCCACGCGTCGATGTCGACCAAGTCCATGTCCTCCGGCGGCGGCATGAACTCGAGCAGCAGCGACTGCGTGAGTGGGTGAGCGTCGAGCGATTGCTCGCGGATCTCGGCGAGCGCCTGGACCGTGTTCAGGCCGATGAACGCGGTCTCGTCCCAGCTCGGATTGTAGAGCCCAAACGTGGCGACCTGGCTGGACGGGCCGGCGTAGTCGGTCGCGAACGCGTGGCCTCCGGCCTCGTCGACGGCCAGCGTCAACAGCTCGAGGTATTGCGAGACGCCGTCGCCGGCGATCTCCGACCACGCGAACGCGAGCGGGTTGAGGACCACGTGGCGGTAGTTCTGCGGGGCCCAGCGGTGCTGACCCAAGAAGTAGGCGCGAATGCCCATGTCCTGCGCGGCGGCGATTCGCGTCAGGCGAATCGGCACGCAGGGCTCGTTGGCCGGGAACCGAAACACGAGCGGATGGATCGAGTCTGCGTCGGCGCCCGCGGTGAGCTTGACCGCGGCGAACAAGAAGCCCTCGTCGAGGTACTCCTGCAGGATCGGCGCGGCCTCGGGATCCTGCGCGTAGCCGTTCGCGTCGAGGAACTCGATCACCTCGGCCGCGGTGCCGCCTTGCAGGACCACGACCTCGAACGCTCCGACGATCTCCTCGAGCACCACGTCGGGCTCGGAGTCGCCGGGGATGTCCGCGGCGGGGCTGAAGCCGATCGGATCGTCGCTGGGATCTTCGTCGAGACACTCGAAGCGATCCTGACGAGTCCAGCGAGGGATCGTGGCCTCGGCGAGCCGCTGAAACAGCGGCTCGGATCCGACGCTGACCTCCGGGACGGCCTGGATCGGCACCAACCATGCGAAGCGCTCGGCCGCGCCTTCGTACTCGATGCGGACGTGCACCTCGATGTCGGGTCCGTCCTGCACGAACAAGATGTCTTCGCCGCGCTGGTCGACGGGCATCGGTTGCGGCGCGTTGTCACAAAAGGTCCCGCCGCAGGCTCGCGCTTGGCTCGGAGTGACGAGCGGCAGCGCGAGGGCGACGAAGATGAAGGCGGGACTGAAGCGCGGCATGAAATCGATAAACATGTATTTTCAAATACATTTAGATTCTGGGCGATGAGGCGGCGACCCTCTCAGGGGGCTACCTCTTCAATCTTAACTGACATAACTAACTAG
>DATLLB010000654.1:0-4191 GCA_035538075.1 Enhygromyxa sp. | reverse complement strand
CGCGATGGCGCTGTTGCTGCGCGAGGTCGGCGTGCCGACCCGCAACGTCAACGGCTTCTACGGCGCGCACTACAATTCGTTCGGCGACTTCTATGCCGTGCGCCAGGCCGACGCGCACTCGTGGGTCGAGGTCTACTTCGATCAGCTCGGCTGGGTGACCTTCGATCCGACCCCACCCGCCGGCCGCACCGCTGGCGACGACGCGCCATGGTTCCCGCGCTTGGCCAACCTGACCGAGGCGCTGCGCAACGCCTACCTCGAGTATGTGATCGACTATGGCCTGAGCGATCAGCTGGCGATGCTCGAGCGGATCGGCGTGGAGCGACGCGGGCTGGGCGTGAAGATCGACTGGCGACGCTTCGTGCCGTGGCTGATCGGCGCGGTCGGGCTCGCGGTGTTGGTCACCGTGATCCTGCGGATCGTCCGACGCCGACGGGCGCCGCGGCAGCCGGAGATCGAGATCTATCTGAGCGTGCTCGCGCTGCTGCAGCGGCGCGGACGAGGGCGACGCGAGCACGAGTCGCCGAGCGCCTGGGCCACCCGGCTCGCGCACGAGGGCGCGCCCGAGGCCGCGACGCTCGGCCTGTTCGCGCGGCTTTATGAGAGCTTGCGCTTCGGCGAGCGAGGGCCGAGCGCGGCCGAGCTCGGCCAGCTGCGCGAGCTCGCCGGCCAGCTGCGCCGCAACGCTGGATGAGAAGGGCACAGCGGAGCCACCGAAAAGACCCCCACCGGGGGTCACCACGCGCGGTGGCACACTACGAACCCCGAGCGAGCAAAGCGAGCGGCGCAAACCACCAACGGCCGCGGGGGGCCAAATGGAATCACCGACCGCGGAGCTGCTGGCTGCGACGATAGTCCTCGACCCGGTCGAGCAGCTCGCGGGCCCGACCGTCATCGATCTCCAGCAGGTCGCGGATGCGAGCGCAGCGATCGTCGACGGTCTCGGGCAGCAGCTCGTAGACCTTGTAGACCAGGCTCTGCTCGAGCCGCAGCCGCAGCCGATCGAGGTCGCGATACTCGGGCTTCACTCGCAGCCCTCGCTCGAGGTGATCGAGCCCGCGATCGGGCGGGTTGATGTCGAACACCCACGACTGATAGAGCGCCCACAGATAGCGGCGCACGGTCGCGTGCTCGATCTCGCTGCCGGATCCGGTCGCGCGTCCTTCGAGCCGCTCGAGGATCTCCGCCTGCGTGCGAAAGGCGTCGTCGAGCGGGAGCTCGTTGTAGATCAACCCGAGGATCTCGGCGCGACGCAGCTGATCGAGGTGCAGCCCCGTCCGCGCGAGCCGGGCCCGCGCGCGGCTGCCAAACGCCTCGGGCGTCGGCTCCCAGCGGATCGGCTGCGGGCGGGCGAGCACGCTGGGGCTGCTGACGTGGGTGGGCGCCTCGGCCGAGTCGCCGTTGAGCGGCTCGCTCGCAGCAGCACCATCTGCCGCCGGCTCCGTCGAGCCCAGCAGCTCGGACGTCGACGTCGACACATACTCGCCCGAGTCCGCATCGTGGACCGCGAACACGCGGATGTCTCCGCCGTGCAGATCGCTGGTGTACTCGAAGCGGACCACGTCGGGCATCGCCTCGAGCATCTTGGAGAACTTGAGGAACCCGAACTGCGTCTCGTCGAAGCCGGGGTCGATGCGGTTGCGGATCATCGGCTTGAGCGTGGCGCCGAGGATGCCGCCGCCGCCGACCTCCTCGGCCAGCAGCGCGCGCAGCTGCTCCTTGAACACGGCCAGATCGCGGTGCTCGATCTCGCTGGGGCCGATCCGGTCGCGCTGCTCCTCGGGCCCATAGGTGCGCCAGAGATCGCGGTAGTAGACGAAGCGATCGCAGAGGTTGGGCAGGTCCTTCGACGCCGACTCGCGGACCGAGACGCCGATGATGCGATGGCCATGTTCCCGCACGACTCGCAGCAGCGGCAGGAAGTCCCGATCGCCGCTGATCAGCACGAAGGTGTCGAACTGTCGCTCGTACAGCGACTGCACCGCGTCGACGGCCAGCGCGACGTCGACCGAGTTCTTGACCTCGTTGCCGTAGCGGCGCCCGAACACGTGCACGGTCTCGATGCCCTGCACGTAGAGCTCGCGCTGATGCTGGCGCACGCCCGCGCGCGACCAGTCGGCGTAGGCCCGCGCGAGCACCAAGCGGCCCTCGTCGCGGACGAACCGAACCAGCCGCTGAATATCAACGTCGAGCTCGGGCTCTTCGTTGCGCACGGCGTCGTTGTTCTCGACCCCATACACGAGGTTCTCGAAGTCGATGAACATTGCGACGCGATCATCATTGGCCATGACAAAAACCCTCGGCTCGGGGGTATAGGGATAAAAGAACGCAAGAAGCACGCTAGCGGGACCGCCGAGGGTCCCGCTAGCCAAAACCGAGCTCAGTCGGCGTAGAAGGCTTCGATGTCCGCCGAATACTTGGCGTGCACGACCTTGCGCTTGACCTTCATGGTCGGCGTGAGATCGCCGTCATCGATGCTCAGATCCTTGGGTAGGATCTTGATCTTCTTGATGGTCTGCACGCGGGCGAGCCCGTCGTTGACCTGCTTGACCGACTGCATCAGCCAGGCGTTGGCCTTGGGACACATGGCCAGCTCGTCGAGCGTCTCGGCGGTGCTGCCCGACTGCCGGAGCACCTCGTCGAACTTGTCGGGATCGATCGACACCAGCGCGCACAGGTAGGGCTTGCGATCGCCGATCACCACGGCCTGGCTGACCCACACGATGTTCTTGAGCTTGCCCTCGATCATCTGCGGGGCGATGTTCTCGCCGCCGGCGGTGATGATCAGATCCTTCTTGCGATCGGTGATGCGGAAGAAGTCGCCCGACTTCTCGCCGATGTCGCCCGAGTGCAGCCAGCCATCGCTGTCGAGCGCCTCGGCGGTGGCCGCCGGGTTCTTGTAATAGCCCTTGAACACGTGGCGCCCACGCATGCAGATCTCGCCGTCCTCGGCGACCTTGATCTCGGCGCCCGGCAGCGGCCAGCCAACCCAGCCGATGCGGAACTTGTCGGGCGTCGAGACCGTGGCCGGGCCGGTGCACTCGCTCATGCCGTAGACCTCGTTGATCAGTACGCCGAGGCTCGCGAAGAAGTCGAGCGTCTCCTTGGCGATCGGCGCGGCCGAGGTCACGTTGTAGATGCTGCGATCGAGGCCGAGCTTCTCCTTGACCTTGGAGAAGACCAGCTTGTTGGCGAGCCCGTAGGCGAGCGGCGGCGCCTCGCCTCGCTCGCGGGCAGCCGCGGCCTTCAGCCCGACCTTGCGCGCCCACGCGGCGATCTTCTTCTTGAGCGGGCTGTTCTTCGCGCCGGCCTCGATCATCTTGGCCTGGATCTTCTCCCACACGCGCGGGACCCCGAGGAACTGATGCGGGTGGACCTCGCGGAGGTTGTCGCCGAGCTTGTCGAAGCTCTCGGCGAAGCAGACACAGGTGCCCGTCTGCATCGGCACGTAGATCGAGACCAGCTGCTCGGCGATGTGCGAGAGCGGCAGGTAGCTCAGGATCACCGAGTCGTTCTCGATCTCCATCGTCGAGGCCGCCGACGCCGAGGTCCAGCTCAGGTTGTCGTGGCTGAGCATCACGCCCTTGGGCTCACCGGTGGTGCCCGAGGTGTAGATCAGCGTGCAGAGGTCGTCGGTCTTCTGCGCGGCGATGCGGGCCTCGAGCTCGCTGTCGGCCAGCGCGTCACCCTTGGCCAGCAGCTGCGCCCACGAGTGCACGCGCTCGTCGGCGTGCTCGCCCTGCATCAAGACGATCGCCTTCAGCTGCTCGAGCTGCCCGCGGATCTCCAGGAACTTGGCCAGCTGCTCGGCGTTCTCGACGATCGCCACGTTCGAGTCGCTGTGCCCGGCGATGTACTGGCATTGCTCGGGCGTGCTGGTCGTGTAGATGCCGACCGGCACGCCGCCGGCGTAGACCGCCGCGAGGTTGCCGATCAACCACTCCTTGCAGTTGAAGCCGATCAGCGAGACGCCCTTGTGCGGCTCGAGGCCGATTGCGATCAGGCCCTTGGCCGCACGACGAACCTCCGCCCGATAATCCGCCCACGACATGTCCTTCCACGCGCCCGCGCTGGTCTTCCAGCGCAAAGCCGGGCTCTTGCCGAACTTCTGCACGGCAGCGTCGAGGGTCTGCATCACGGTTTGCGGGGGGCGGTCGCGCATCGCAGCGTCACTCATCGGAGTGATCGCGT
>DATLLB010000653.1:0-6562 GCA_035538075.1 Enhygromyxa sp. | reverse complement strand
ATCCGCGGCTCAAGTTCGCGGTCCACGATGCCTGCATGACCCACAAGATCCCGGTCGTGATCGCGGGCGTGATCGGCTGGCGCGGTCAGGTGATGGCCGTCGATCCGCGGCGCCCGGAGCTCGCCTGCTATCGCTGTCTGTTCGAGGCCCCGCCCCCGCGCGAGCTGGCGCCAGCGTGCGTCGCAGTCGGCGTGATGGGCCCGGTCGCCGGCACGCTCGGCCACGCGATGGCGCTGCTCGCCGTCGGCCTGGCCGCCGACGCGAGCCCAGGCGGCGCGCTGCTGCACTTCGATCTGCTGGCCGGCTCGGTCCGCCGGCTCGCGCCCGCGCCGAGCCCCGCCTGCAGCCTCCGCAACTCTCTCCACGCGCTTTCGTAATCCCACACTCTCAGGAGCATAGACACGACATGGCAACCATTCGCATTCCCACTCCCCTGCGCAAATTCACCGAGGGCAAGGACGAGGTCTCGGTCGGCGGCGGCAGCATCCGCGAGCTGCTCGACAACCTCGAAGGAGCGCACCCCGGCATCGGCGAGCGCATCCGCGACGACAAGGGCGAGGTCCGGCGCTTCGTGAACATCTTCGTCAAGGACGAGGACATCCGGTTCCTCGACGGGCTCGACACCAAGGTCGCGGACGGCGACGAGATCAGCATCATCCCGGCGATCGCAGGCGGCTGAACATGACCGCGCGGCTGTTCAATCCCAAGGCCGCTGCAGGTCCTTCGGCGGCCGAGCAGCTGGCCAAGCAAGCGCTGATCCGGCCCAAGCGGGTCGATCGCGTGACCGGGCTGATCGGCAACACGCCGCTGGTCCGCCTGCATGCGATCGAGCAGAGCTACGCAGGCGCGGAGCCTGGCGTCGAGCTGTGGGCCAAGTGCGAGTTCGCCAACCCGGCGGGCTCGGTCAAGGATCGCCCGGCGTCGCGCATCATCGAAGATGCGCTCGCGCGCGGCGATCTGGCCGGCAAGCGCTTGATCGACAGCACCAGCGGCAACACCGGGATTGCCTACTCGATGGTCGGCGCAGCGCTGGGCATCCCGATCAGCTTGGTGATGCCCGAGAACGTGTCCGAGCCGCGCAAGCAGGTCACCCGCGCGTACGGGACCGAGCTGATCTTCTCGGATCCGATGGAGGGCAGCGACGGGGCCATCATGCTCGCGCGCGAGCTCGTGCGCCTGCACCCCGATTGCTACTACTACCCCAACCAGTACGCGAACCCGAGCAACCCGCTGGCCCACTATCACGGCACCGCGCCCGAGATCTGGCAGCAGACGCAGGGACGCGTGACCCACTTCGTGACCGGCATCGGCACCAGCGGAACCGTGGTCGGAACCTCGCGGCGGCTCCACGAGCTGGGCCGCGCGGTCGGTCGTGACGTCCGCTGCGTGGGCATGCAGCCCGACGACGGCATGCACGGGCTCGAGGGGCTCAAGCACCTGCCGAGCAGCTTGGTCCCGGAGATCTACGACGCCTCGGTGCTCGACGAGACGATCTGGATGCCGACCGACGAGGGCTGGGACATGAGCGATCGGCTCGCGTCCGAGGAGGGCCTGTTCGTCGGGCACTCGAGCGGGGCCAACGTCGCGGCCGCGCTGCGGGTCGCTCGAACGCTGGTGGCCGCGGGCGAGCCGGGCGTGGTGGTCACGGTGCTGTGCGATCGCGGCGATCGATACTTCCAGCCGCTCGAGTGGGAGAAGCACTATGTCTGGTGACGAAAACCTGCCGCGGCCGCTGCTCGAGGCCATCTACCGACACGCGCGCGCGACCTTCCCCAAGGAGTGCTGCGGGTTCGTGCTCGGGCGTGGAGCCGAGGCCGAGCTGGTCGAGTGCGAGAACTGGCAAGACCGGTATCACGCGATCGATCCGGAGACCTACCCGCGCACGGCCGAGACCGCCTACACGTTCGGAGGCAAGGATCTGCGCCGGCTGGCCGAGAGCCTCGATTCGCAGCGACCGGCGACGATCGTCTACCACTCGCATCCGCGCGTGGGGGCGTACTTCTCGGCCGAGGACACTCGCGCGGCGCTGGCCGCCGGGTGGCCGGTCGACTACCTCGTGGTCGATTGCCAGGAAGATGGTGTTCCGGTGGCAATCTTGTATCGAAAGCACAGTGAACGTGACGAATATGTAGAGGTCGCACGCTTCGCTGGGATGACCTGATTGGCCATCCCAGTGGCCGCGCGCATGTCGCCAGTCGCCAATCATGGGCGATGCCGCACGCAAATTTCTCTCACGCGCCGCGAAACTACCATCATTCGGGGCATTATCGCCCCGTGCTAAATTGATGTACTTCCGACAGTGTGTCGCCATTGGCAATTCGAGGCCACATGACACATCTCGCAGGTCTGCGCCTAAACACTGTGGTCAGCGTGGGCCGTGAATTCGCGCGGCCACGGTGCGGGACTGGGCACGGCGAGTCATGATCCACGCATGGAGACCGATGGTCGCCGTACTCGGGGCTTCATCGCACAGGCGCTGATCCGCGCGCTGCGAGGCGAGGCCGAAGCCGGCGCCGGGTGGCTCGCGGATGTGGATCCCTCGGCGTGGATCGAGCAGGGACAATGTCTGCGCCTGGCGGCTGCCGCTCACGAGCGCCTGTGCGCGGGCGATTGGGCGCGCTTTCACGAGCTCGGCAGCGCCTCGTTGCAAGAGCTGCTCGAGCTTGGCTACCGCACGATCGTGCGCGTCGGCGATCCCGAGGCGACGTTCGCGGCGTTGTCGGTGCTGTGGCGCGCGAGCTTCAGCTATGGGCGCGCCATCGCAGATACCGATGCGTGGGGAGTGACGATCCATGTGATCGATTGCGCAGGGGTCAGCGAGCTCGAGGGCAACCTCCACGCCGGGTGGTGCCTCGGCGTCGCGCGCTTGGTCGGGGCCGACTGCGCGAGCATGGAGCTGCGACGGCGCCCGTGGGCCGACGCGAGCGACGAGCAGGTGGTGCGGCTGCACTGGCGCGGCCGCTCGCCCAAGCGGCGCCCGTCCATGACGCCCTCGACCAAGCACGACTCGACGATCTCGAAGCTCGCCCGGGCAGTCGGCTAACATCGGCGCATGCTCGCGCTGCTGCTCGCCGCCACGCTCGCGCAGGAGCCCAACCCCGCAACCGAGCTGTCCAAGCCCGAGCTGTCCAAAAAAGACGCCCTGCTCGCGGCCAAGCGCGAGGCCTCACCGCGCGCACGAGCTCGACCGGCGCGGAAGGGCCAGCGAGCCGACCGACCGATCTGGGCTCACAACCTGCGCACGCACGAGATTCGCGTGCTCACGGGTCCAGCCGGGATCGCCGACGGCGACGCCGGTCAGCCCGAGCGCAGCGCGTTCTTTCGTTGCTGGTTCACCGAGCGCGAGGGGCCGATCCCGGACGCGTTGCTGGCTCGGATCATCGCGGCCGCGCGCCACTTCGAGGTCCGCGAGGTTCGCATCATCTCGGGCTTTCGCCACCCGAAGTACAACCTGCAGCTGGTCAAGAAAGGCCGCGAGGTCTCGGGCGGCAGCCAGCACACCGACGGCCACGCGATCGACTTCTTCCTGCCGGAGATCGAGACGCGGCCGCTCTACGAGTGGCTGCTCGCCAACCACATCGGCGGCGTCGGCTTCTATCCGGTCAGCGAGTTCGTGCACATCGATCTCGGCCGCAAGCGCACCTGGAAAGGTACCTGATTTGGCCCCCCGCGGCCGGCTCAGTTTGAGCCGCGGGCGGCCGCTTCGCGGCCGTTCGCTCGCTTTGCGAGCGAAGCGGATCGGCACGTAGCGTCCGGCCGCACGTGGTGACCCCCGACGGGGGTCTGGTTCTCCCCGCATTGGGAGGACGTGGTCCACGGTCTCAGCGGCTTCGGACGGACTCGAGGAACGGACGGTCGGCGGCGAGGAACTGCTCGCACGGCAGCTCGTCGCGCGCGAACGCGAGGACCTCGACGCCTGTCTCGGGCTGCACGCGCGCACGCCAATCGGGCAGCCACGCGCGAGCGTCCACGTCGTAGACGATCAGCACGACCTCGGGTCCGGGCGCCAGATAGACGTGGTGGAGGACCTCGGCGACGCGACCGACCTCGAGCTCGGCGGCGGCCGGTCCCCACTCCTCGATCAGCTCGCGCAACAACCCGGCGCGTGGGCTCTCGCCGCGCTCGAGCTTGCCGCCCGGCAGCTCGAGCATGCCGGCGCCGTGGCTGGCCGTCGGCGGACGACGCTGCACCAAGAGCCGCGTGTCCAGCCACACGAGCCCGGCGACCACCAACAAGCGCGGGCTCGTGGGGACTTCGTTGGGCTCGGGTGCGGATCGCGTCACGGGTCGCATGGTGCCCGGCGGGCGCCGATCCAACCAGCCGGGCAGTGCTCTTGTACGCTCGACGGAGAAGGCGCCTAGACTCGGATCGCTCCAGCGCCTATCCTCGCTCCGCCCCATGCGCCTGTACGCCACCAAGATCCCGGCGATCGTCGACTCGGTCATCCGCACGCTCGTGGACTCCGGGGACCTCGAGACCAGCAACCGGGAAGAGTTTCAAAACGACGTCGAGTCGGTGCTCCGCGAGTACCTGCGACTCAACCGCGAGATCACCGAGCGCTCGAAGGACATCCTCGAGCAGCGCGGGTTGCCGTACTCCGAGCTCCACCGAGTGCGACGGCAGCAGGCCGAGCATCTCGACTTCGGCATCGGTGACGAGGCCGTCAACTGGATCGCCACGCAGATGCTCGAGCTGTTCATGCGCTCGCAGTTCGTGGACGAGATCTACGCCGACGACTCGACGCTGCGCCGCAAGCTCAAGGAGCTGCTGCGCAAGCACATGCAGCATGACGAGGATCTCGACCGCGAGGTCCGGCGCCACCTCAAGCACCTGCAGGACGGCACCGACAGCTTCGAGATCGAGTATCAAAAACAGCTCGAGCTGGTGAAGCGCAAGCATGGTCTGAGCTGATGGCCCACGTCGTCGTCTATCTCCAGCGAACCACCCGTGGGCTGCATCCCGGCAGCATGGTCGCGCTCTGCCTCGCGCGCGAGGTCGCCGACGCGCGCGGAGCCTCGGTCACGAGCTTGTGCCTGGGCGACGCGGGAGCCTTCGATGATCGGCTGATCGTCGAAGCCAGCCGAGCGGGCGCCGATCAGATCGTGTTCTTGGGACCCGAGGGCATCCAAAAATTGTTTCGCCGGCTGGCGCCGCGGCACGTGTTCGCGCCCTACACCCCCGAGGCCGGATCGGTGCTGGCGCAGGCCGGGATCGGGCCGATGGTCGGTCGCTGGATCGACGGACCCCCGGCCAACCCGCTCAAGCTCGAGGCGGTGATCGGCACGATCGCCGGCACCCTGCCGTGGCAGCAGGCGCCGCTCTCGATCGAGCCCGAGTACGAAGCCGACGTCACGCAGGTCGAGCTGCCGGAGTGGTTGGTCGCGGCCGCGGAGCAGGCCACCAACCTGACGACCACGGCCGAGCAGCCGCCGCTCTTGTATGTCGCGGCGGGCAGCCAAGCCGAGCTGGACACCGAGACCAAGGCCGCGCTCGCGAGCCTCGGCGCGTATGCGATCCAGCCGGGCGAGTACGCGAAGTACTCCGAGGGCACGCTGCTTTGGTTCGACTGCGCGAACGAAGGGCTGCCGCTCGGGTTGGTCGAGCGCGGCCCGGGCTTGCGCGTGCTCCTGCTGCCGGGCGTGCGCGAGATCAGCGGGCCGGTGGACGCGAGCTGGGGCATGGCCGACTTCGTGTTGCCGGGGCGCTGGGCCGACGTCGTGCGCGAGTTCAACGGCACGGCTTGGAAGTCGATGTTCGCTTGAGGAGGCCGTGGTCTCGAGGCGCAGGCGGGGCTCGAACGACGGCAGTGGGCCGCTCGCGGCGCTGCTGGGCGAGCGCGCCGAACATGAGCCGGATGCGATCGTGGTCGCGCGATCGGTCGCTGAGGACGGCTCGCGCTGGGCGGGCGTCGGCGGACGAGTCGTCGATGACGACAAGCTCGGTCGGACGGTGCGCGAGCTCGGGGATGTGGTCGAGGTCGTGGCCGCGCGCAGCTGCGATCCGAGCTTGCTGCGGGCGCTTCGTGATCAGCCGCCTCCCCTCTTGATCCTGATTGGCCCCGCCGATCCGGAGCTGGCGGATGAGCTGGCCTCACTCGGGCGCGGGCGCTCGCGGCTGCTCGGACCCGACGCGGCGCTGCTGCTGGGCCCGACTACGAGCGAGCGCGGGCCCACGCCGATCGCCTGCGCGGCCCATGTCGGCGAGCTCGATCAGCTACGTCGCGCGCTCGGTCCGACGCGCCTCGCCCTCGCGCCGACGCCCGAGTGGCTGCCGACTTGGCTCGCGGATGCGCGGCTGGCCGGACACGACACGGTCGGCTACGTGCCGGCCGAGGCGCTCGAGCTGGTGTGGATCGACTGGATCGAGCAGCTCGGCGCGCGCGAGCTTCGACAGCTGTTGGTGCCGCTCGGGGTGCCGAGCGTCGATCTCGAGCGTCCGCTCGGTCCACACCTCGAGGCCGCCACGGTCGCGCACACGCTCGAGCGCGTGACCGGGCCCAGCTACCCGGCCCCGCAGGTGCTCGCGCTGCTGCACGAGGCCGTTCGCCGACACCTGACCGCGG
>DATLLB010000652.1:0-2703 GCA_035538075.1 Enhygromyxa sp. | reverse complement strand
GATCGAGTCCGGCCGCAGACTCGGTCGATGCGTTTTCGGACGGATCGAGTCCAGCCGCAGACTCGATCGATGCGTTTTCGGACGGATCGAGTCCGCCCGCAGACTCGATCGATGCGTTTTCGGACGGATCGAGTCCGCCCGCAGGCTCGATCGGTCCGTTTTCGGAGGGATCGAGCCCGGCCGCAGACTCGATCGACGCGTTTTCGGACGGATCGAGTCCGGCCGCAGACTCGATCGGTCCGAAAACGGACCCGCGAACCAGCGGCTCGCTCGACGAGTTCGAGCCTCCGTTTTCGGTGTGCTCGCTCGACACCTTCGAGCACACCGTTTTCGGACCCGCGAAACGCATGCGAGGTCGAGCGGACCGCGCGACTCGATCCTTGGATGCGGATCGCCGTTCCGTGGCAATCACGCGTATTCATCCTAGTTCGGCTGGCACGTCACCGGCCGCCGTGCTCCAGCGCGCAGCGGGTCCCGGATCGGCGAGGTCGCACACCAGCGTACAGAAGCACGCCGACAGCGGCGCTACTAGGCCGTCGGCGACGCCGCTCGGGGCGAGCAGGGCGGCATGGCCGAAGCGAGCGTTCTGGTGCGCAGCGGCGCGTCCCAATGAGCCGGGTTTGGTAGACTGAAGGGGTGGACATGAGCCCCGAAGCCCGTCGGCAGCGAGCCGTAGAACGAGCCGCACGCATGATGCGGGTGACGGCCGACGCAGACGTGCCACAGAGATCGCGGGGGTCGACTTCGAGGCGGCCTGGACCGCGCGCGAGATGTTTTCAATGGGAGATCACGAGGTCCCGATCATTGGGCGCTCCCATCTTCTGACCAACAAGCGCGCCGCGGGCCGCCCCCAGGATCTCGCGGATGTCGAAGCGCTCGAGAGCGTGACATCGGACGAGAGCTGAACTCACGCCTGCGGTCGCGCGCGCTCGATCAGCGCGTCGAGAGCGACGCCCGCTGGCAAGGTCCCGTAGCAGCGCCCCTCGCCGGCGAGCCGCCCTGCACAAAACGCGTCGGCGACAAACCCCGGCGCGTACCGAACCAGCAGCGAGCCCTGCAGCGCGAGCCCGAGCCCCTCGCACAGCGCTCGCGCGTCGGCTTCGGCGATCGGCTTGCTGAACCGATCCTGCAGCGCGCCGACGAATGCATCGTAGCGGCGATCGCTGCCGGTCGCGGCCTTCAGCTCGGCCAGCAGCGCGGCCACGCAGTCGGGCTCGCGGCCCATCGCCCGCAACACGTCGAGGCAGATCACGTTGCCGGATCCCTCCCAGATGCTGTTGAGCGGCGATTGTCGAAACACGCGAGGGAGCACGCCCTCTTCGATGAAGCCGGCGCCGCCGTGACACTCCATCGCCTCGTAGACCAGCTCGGGCAGGCGCTTGTTGAGCCAGTACTTGCTGACCGGCGTGGCCAGCCGCGAGAACAGGCGTGCCTGCTCGCCGGCCTCGTCATCACGCGCGCTGTCATCAAAACTTCGAGCGATGCGCATGGCCAGCGCGGTCGCAGCCTCGCTCTCGAGCGCGAGGTCGGCCAGCACCGCGCGCATCAACGGCTGCTGGATTAATACCTTCCCAAACGCGCTGCGATGCGCGACGTGCCAGCAGGCGTTGGCGACCGCCTGCCGCATCATCGCCGCCGGCGCGACGATGCAGTCGAGCCGCGTGTGGTGAACCATCTCGATGATGGTCCGCACGCCACGACCCTCCTCGCCGACCCTGCGGGCCCAGGTGCCGTTGTATTCGATCTCGCTCGACGCATTCGCATGATCGCCGAGCTTGTCCTTGAGCCGCTGAATGAAGAACGGGTTGCGGGTGCCATCGGGGCGCCAGCGCGGCACGAAGAAGCAGCTCAGCCCGCCGGGCGCCTGCGCGATGGTCAAGAACGCGTCGGACATCGGCGCCGAGCAAAACCACTTGTGGCCGACCAGCTCGTACTCACCCGAAGACGAGTCGAGCGGGTGGGCCTTGGTCGTGTTGGCGCGCACGTCCGAGCCGCCCTGCTTCTCGGTCATCGCCATGCCCATGGTCGCGCCGGATTTCTCGTCGGCCGGACGAAAGCGCGGGTCGTAGCTGCGCGCGGTCAGCTTGGGTACCCACGCGTCGGCGAGCTCGGCCTGGTGGCGCAACGCGGGCACCACCGCGTAGGTCATCGACAGCGGACAGCAGACGCCCGGCTCGGCTTGCGTCATCAGGAATTCGTAGGCGGCGTGGGCGACGTGACCGGCACGCTCGGCCGTCCACGCGATCGAGTGCATGCCGGCTTCGATCGCCAGCCGCATGAGCGCGTGATAGCTCGGGTGATAGCGGACCTCGTCGACGCGCTGACCGTAACGATCGAACGTGGTGAGCTCGGGGCGATGGCGGTTGGCCTCGAAGCCCCACGCGATCACCTCCGCCGAGCCGACTCGCTCGCCGAAGTCCGAGAGCTGCGCAGCCGCCCAGCCGCCGCCTTCGCGCTCGATCGCCTCGCGCAGCGCGACGTCGCTGGCCCAGAGGTTGACGCCCTCGAACGCCGGCGGCTGGTTCTGAACGCTGTGAGTCGGGAGCTCGGTGAGCGGACGCAGGTGGGCCATCGGCGGCCATCATATGAAGATTTGGAGGGAACACCCGTGAGCGATCGCTCGGCTCGTTGCGACCGGTAGCTGCGCCTCGCTCTCTCGCGCGCGCTGCGGCTGCGCGACCGCTCGCGACAATTCGCCAGAGT
>DATLLB010000651.1:0-7656 GCA_035538075.1 Enhygromyxa sp. | reverse complement strand
AGCGCACCTACGAGGTGCCCGACGGGCATCTGCTGGTCATGGGCGACAACCGCAACGCCTCGCACGACTCGCTGGCGTGGACGGTCATCGCGGACACGGTCAGCGCCGCGGGCGTGGTCACGCGCGCGGACATTCGTGACGTCACCGATCGCAAGAAGGACCGCATCGAGCTGCACGACGAAGGCGACGTGGTGCGGGCCAACGACGGGGCCAACACCGATCGCGCTCGGTACCTCGCCGAACGCGAGGCGCCCGACCGCGACTTCGTGCTCGAGGCCTGGCGGGTGCCGCCGATCGATCTCGACGCGACCTTCGAGAGCCTGGCGCATCACTACGGAGCGACCGAGTCGACCACGCTCGCGGCCGTGCTCGCCGAGGGCAAGGCGGCCGAGAAGCCCGAGATCCCCGAGATTGGCGAGGTCCGCTACGGCGCTGCCGATCAGGCCGCCGACCTGATCTTTCGCGCTCCAGCGCCGCACGCCGACGTGGTGTTTCGGATCCACTGCGGCAGCAAGCGGTGCCTGCGAAAGTTCGATCTCGGCAGCCGGGCGGCGTGGGTGCTCGAGAATTTCAAGGCCAACCCGGAGTATGCCTCGCGCGAGCTGTTGATCCGCGAGCCTGGTCGCGCCGATACCTTTCCGGGTCGCGGCAAGCTGTCCGAGCGCTACCTCGAGCGTCGCTTTGGAGCTGAAGACGACGGCGTCCGCATTCGCGCGTGGCGAGAGCCACACGAGCGCATGCCCGTGCTGCGCGACGCGGCGCTGGCCGAGTTTGGAGCGGGTCCGCTGGCGGCGGCCATGCAGGAGCGCTACGGCCGAAAGACGCACGAGGCCGCGGCGATCACCGATCTTGGCGAGGACGCGTGGATCGTCGAAACCGACGGCGGGGGCTGGGCGATCGTCAACGCCGACGCCACGTACAACATCCTCACGGTGCTCGAGTGCGGGCGTCGACGCTGCAAGTCGCGGGCGGACGCGGTCGAGCTGGCCACCGAGGTCGCCGAGCGCTTTCCGATCGTGGCCAAGGAGGCCGAGCGACTGCCGGAGCTGTTCGGGCAAGCCGACGCGCGCGGGCTACCGGAGGTCCCGGTCAATCTGCCGCCGCTTTATTACTGGGATCATTTGACCTTCGAAGGCGCCGTGCTCGACGACTCGCACGCGGTGCACGTGGACATCGAGTGGCAACCGGAGGCTGGGCTCGACGCTGCGCTCGAGGCCCGCAAGGTTGCGCTCGGCGACGCGGAGGCGGTCGATGGGCTCGGGCCAGCGGCTTGGTACGCGCTCACGCCCAATGGCCACACGTTCTTGTTCGCGGTCCCGGAGACCGAGCTGGTCGTCGAGCTCAGCTGCCGCGTCGGTCTGTGTCCGGACCGCGAGACCGCGCGCGCGTTGGCGGACCGGGCCAAGGAGAAGGGCGTGGACTCGGAGAACTTCGTGCAGAAGGCCGTGAGCCGTCCACGACCGTTCGTCCCACGCGGCAACGTCAAAGGCCGCGCCGAAGTGATCTGGTGGCCGACGAGCCGATTCTGGAAGAAGATCGACTGAGAGGTTGGGCTCTGGGACGGGTTTGGGGCTCCGCGCGCCCCGTCCTCGTCATCCAGAAAACTCCGATAAGGTAGATTATGTAAAGTAAGATATGGGTTCCGCCGGGCCCGGACGGCCGTAAGTCAGCCTTCGAGGCATGGCGTTGCGGCTCCAGCATGCGCCGCCTCCATCTGCCCATCCAAAACCCTTGCCACGAAGACTGGACTGCGATGGCGAACGACGGCGACGGTCGCCGCTTCTGTGACATCTGCACCAAGCACGTGCATGACCTGTCCGCGATGACCGAGCCGATGGCCCGCGCGGTGCTGGCCAGCGAGAGCGCCAAGGGCCGCGTGTGCGTCCGCTACACCAGCGATTCTGCTGGCAACATCAAGTTCAAGGCCGAGACCGTCGAAGCGCCGAGTTTGTGGCGCATGACGCTGGCGGCGGCCGGCATGGCGCTGGCTCTGTTCACGACTGGGTGTGCTGATTCGGATCCCGATCGTGTGATGAATGATAAATGTGTATATGAAGTCGGCCCATGGAGCTTCACGGCCGAGCGCGGCCAAGGCACGTGCCCGGCGGTCGAGCCGGAGCCCGAGGAGCTGCTCATGGGCGAGCTCGAGGCGGTGATCGATCCGCCCGCGCCCGAGCCAATGCCCGAGCGCATGGGTGACATCGCGGTGGTGCCCGAGCCGGACCCGATTCCGATGATGGGCGCAGTGGCGCCCCCGGTCGTGGAGGAGCCGCCGCCGCGGCCCGAGCACGTCACCATGGGCAAGATTGCGCCGGTCGAGCCGGTCGAGATCGAGGTCAAGGGCGAACTGGCGGTCGAGCAGCCCTGCGACCCCAAGGTTCTCTAAAACAAATGCGCCCGGCAGGATTCGAACCTGCGACCCCAGGTTTAGGAAACCTGTGCTCTATCCTGCTGAGCTACGAGCGCGCGGAGGCGCAGTGTGGACGGCTCGTCGGCGCTGCGCAAGCACCTGGCAATCCACCCCGATCGCCCCGTAGATTCGCGGTGTGCGTCCCCTGCCTCGGCCGCGTCTGACGACCGCGAGCTGGTTGAGCCCGGCGATCGCGGCCGCCGCTTGGTGGGGCGTGATGACGGCAGTGGCCGATCAACCGGCGGCCACGCAGCGCAGCTTGGTGTTCCTCGGCGGTCCCCTGCTGCTGCTCGCGGGTCTGCATGCACGGCTGTTTGGGTTCTTGCACGCGCCCGACCGCGCGCGCTGGCTGCCGCTGCCGATCGAGCCCGAGCGCCACTTCGCGGCCGCGACGGCCTCGCATCGACCCGCCCTGTGGCTCACCGCGGCGCTCGGGCTCGCGGCGCTGTTGCTCGCTGGGCCCGATGAAATGACCGCCAGCGGGATCCCGGCGCGCCTGGGTCTCGCGCTCGAGTTCGGATGGTTGGTGATCTTCGCGGCGGCGCTCGAGCCGTTCGTCGCCGGGCTCGCGGCCGAGCTCGGTCGTCGCTTCCCTGCCGACAGCCGCATTCACGAGCTGCAGCGCAGCCTCGGCGGCGGATGGACGACCGCCGAGGCCGTCGTCCATCTGTATGCACCGGCGTTCGGCGTGGGCCTGGCGGTGCTGCTGGCGATGCCCGGCCAGCTGTCGTGGGAGCACTACCTCGATCACGGCGTGCTGAACATTCGACAGCTGGGGATCGGTGCAGCGCCCCTCGGAGTCGCGCTGGCGCTGCGGCTCGTCGCCCTTCGACTCTACCGCCGCGGGCTCTGGGAGGCGGTGCCCTGGCTGACCGAGGCCACCCGCACGCTCGCCGGTCCCCCGCAGCCCGAGCCGACCCCCGCGTGGGCCCAGCGCATCCGCGATCCCTGGACCCGGCTCATGCTCATCCAATTCTGGCGGGTCACCCCCCTGCCCGGATTGCGACTCGCGCTGTTGCTCGGGCTCACGGCCGTGCTGGTCGCCCGCGGCGCCCCACCGTCGGGATCGGCGATCGCCCTGTGGTTGGCTACCGTCGGCGCGTGGGTTGTGCCCGCCGGCACACTCGCGCGCGATCGATCGGCCCGAGCTCGCCTGGCCGGCGCCCTACCCCTCGCTTCGGCGCCTCGAAGCGGTCGGGCGGGCCCCCTCGCCATCGCGGCGCTGCTCGGGCCCATCGTGCTCTCGAGCGCCGCGCTCGCCGGACGCGTGCTCCTCGATGCTCACCCCGCGCCTCCCGAAAACCCGATCAAGTAGCTGAAATCGCAGCACTTCCATTCTCGTCCCCGCGGCCCTGCGTTGCAGCTCGCGACGACGCGACTCACGTCGCCGTGGCACTCCTCGCCTGGCCGTGAACGCTGAATACTGGTACCCCAGGGTCCGTCTGGGCCCCCGCGAAGAACGGACGCGGTCGCGCCGCTTCGCAAACCGAGACCCTCAGACCCGAGAAGACCGAGTAGCACGATGAACCGACTTCGCGCCCGAGTGCTCTCCGCTTCACTAGCGGTTTTGTCCCTCAGCTCGTTCGCCGCCGTGATGGCGATCCCGAGTGTCGCCCACGCCGAGGACGGCGCCATCGATGCCTTCAAGGCCAAGCACGAGGCCGTCGTCGAGCTGGTCAAGAAGAAGGCTGCCGACGACGTGCTGCAGGCCGCGATGGATGGGCTGCTGGATTACGACTACCTGGCCGAGGCCGCGCTGGGCGGCCCGCAGAACTACAAAGAAGTCTGCCAGACCCGCTGCGCAGAGTTCGAAGAGCTGCTGACCAAGCTGATCCGCGAGAACTACCTGCGGATGGTCCGCAAGGCCGAGAGCCACCCGGTCGAGTACGTCGGCCAGACCCCCGGCAAGAACGGGATCTACAAGGTCACGACCCGGGTGAAGATCAACAAGAACGGGCGCGACCAGACTGTCACCGTCGACTACGTGATGCATCAGATCGACGGGCAGTGGCAGGTCCGCGACATCATCACCGACGACATCAGCCTGGCCAACACCTACCGCTACGAGTTCAACAAGATCTACAAGGCCCAGGGGATCGACGGGATCATCAGCAAGCTCGAAGACAAGCTCGCGAAGCTGGACTAGCCTCCTGCTCGTGCGCTGGACCCCAGCAAAGACGACCGCGCGCCGACCTTCGGCCGCGGTCGTTGCTTTGGTTGCGATCGCAGGCTCGCTGGCCTGTACGGATCCCCAGGTGATCGGCGAGGGGCAGTTCAGCCGGCCGATCGCCATCGCGTCGGATCCGACCAGCCCCCTGCCCCGACTCGCGTGGCGGCCAGGCGCGGCCTGCCCGGGTCCGGTCGGCGGTTGCGAGAGCTTCTGCGACGGGCCACCCGACAGCTGCCCCGAGGACGCGTGTCTGCCGTTTCTGATCGACAGCGGCACGCCGCTGTCGATCCTGCCCAGCAGCGCCGGGACCATGAGCGTCGACAAGGAGTGCGTCGAGGTCCGGGCCGCGGGCGGGCTGCTCACGACGCCGGACGACTCGGAGGTGCTAGCGAAGTCGACGGCTTCGTTTCGCTTCCGCGAGGCGCCGATGATCCGAGCGCCCGGCGACGAGGTCGACGGCTGGGCGTGGGAGGCTGGCGACGATCGCAACCCGATCGGCATTGGCGGAGTGCTGGGCGGCAACATCCTGCGCGACTTCGCGTTCGAGCTGCGCCACCTCGACGGCGAGCAGCCTTCGCTGGCGGTGTTCTCCAACTATCCGGGCAACGAGACCGTGCTCGGCGATCAAGGCCGCGCATACATTCGGCTCGCGTATCCGGGGCGCCTGCTGGGGCGCTTGCTCAGCGATCGCTGCGAGATCGGACCGGGGATCGACTGTCGACTGACGACCTTCAACCTCGATCAGAACAACCAAGAGCTGCTGTTCGATCAGACGCGCGCCTTGGTCGATGCCTGCGTGGCCCCGCCACCATGCGCGCCCGCTTGGGTCAACGACGGAGCCAGCTGTCGGCTGCGCACTGGCGGTACCGCGTCGGGCCCCTGCTCGTCGGACCTCGGCGGCGGCGCGACGCTCTTGGTCGCAACTGGTGTGCCCGGCCTGGTGTTGTTCGAGGACAGCGCTACGCACCTGCTTGGGCCGCTCGATCAGCTGCCGGGCTGCGACGCGGTGCTCGGGAGCGAGGTCGCGGCCTGCCTCGAGGCGGACGTCGGCCGCTTGGTGCTACCCGGCTGGGCGCCGCTCGAGCAGCTCGTGCGCGTGCGCGTGCGATCGCTGGGCCTGCTCGAAGGGCTCACGCAGCCGACCGGCAGCGACCCGTGCGAGCGTCTGCGTGCGCGCCTCCAAGGCCTCCAGCACCAATGCCAGGGCTTCTTGGCCGAGCATCGACCCGTGCGCCCCGACCCACACACGGGCGAGTCGATCGGCACCTCGGCGCTGGTGATCGGCGAGGTGGTGCTCACCGACGAACAAGCCGCCCCCGATCCCACCGCATGGATCGAGACGCTGATCGTGCCTGCAACCGCAGCACCGGTCATGGCGCTGCGGCGCGAGGTCGTGCCCGAGGGCGCGCAGCCAGACGGGCTGATCGGCGGCGCGTTGCTGCGCAACAGCGAGACCGTGCTCGACTTCACCGAGTCGGTCGAAGATCCGGGCGTGCGGGTGCGGTGCCTCGATCCGGGCGCGCGCTGCCTCGCCGTGCCCGCGTGCACGGCCGACGTCGGGAGCGTCGAGTTCGAGGGAGCCGATGCCGGTCGAACGAGCTGCTGCTTCGGGCTCCCGTCCGATCTGATCGCCGAGGCGGTGCTCGGCGGCAAGGACAAGCAGGCGCCGCGCGTCGAGGATGCGTGCTGCTCGGCGCTGCCGCGCACAGCGATCAGCGAGTTTCAGACGCCCGGCCTCGATCTGTGCACCGACGTCGACCTGCCCTAATGCAGCGTCTGGGTGCCCTGGAGGCCGACGAGCCGCTGCGGATCCACGCCGATCGAGCGCAGCGCCTCGGTCCACATCACGTCGGGATCGCAGTCGAACAGGAAGTCCACGTCGACGCCGACGTCGTCCTCGCCGGGATCGACGATCGGCACGACCACCCAACTACCGGCGGCAATCTCGGCCTCGAGCTGTCCGCCGGCCCAGCCGGCGTAGCCGAGCAAGAACATGAAGCGGGCGCCTCGATGACCAAAGCGGGCGTGTCCATCACGCTTGACCGACTCGAGCGAGGTCGTGAGCCACAGACCCTCCGCGACCATGTCGGCGTCGGCGTCCCAGTGCGGCTGATCGTGCACGAACCACCCGCGGATCTGCTCGACCGGACCACCCAATCGAATCTGCGCGTCCGGGTCGCCGGCCCAGTCGAGCGACAGCGAGCTCGCAACCTCGCCCAAGGTCGTCGGCATGCGATTGTTGAGGACCAGCCCGAGCGCCCCTTCTTCACCGTGATCGAGCATCAATACGACCGATCGGTGAAAATTGGGATCTAGCAGCTGCGGCACTGCGCACAGCAGATGCCGAGATAGACCGCGCTCCTTTCGGTGGCTGATGCTCACTTGGGCAGCTTAGCGCATCACCAACGGTTCGCACACGCGAGCATGCGTGGAGTCAATCGTCCTTTTTCTTGTCGTGGCCCTTGCCTTTTTCTTTGCCACGACCTTGCTTGCCATCTTTTTCGGCGTCGTCCTTCGACGTGTCGTGATCCGCTTGCTCGCGCTCTCGCTGCTCGGCGTCGCCCTCGCTATCGGGCTTGCTGTCGGGCTGGGGCTTGCTGGGATCGACCGGCCCTCCAGACGGACCGCCGGTTGGGTTGTCGGTCGTATCGCTAGTGGAGTCTTGTGGCTTGGTCGAGTCGGAGCCGCCGCCGGTCTCATCCTTCGTGGGGACGGTCTTGCCGTCGGTCGTCGGCGTCGTCGACCCATCGTTCTTGGGCTCAGGCTTGCTCTTGGGCTTGGCGTCGGGCTGCTCCGTCGGGCGAACCGGGCGCGACGGCGGGATCGAAATTTCGTTGCTCGGCGTCGAGTCGGAGATCGCCCGCTCGGGCTTCGCTTCTTCGTTGCTCGGCGCAGTCCCGGTGACGCTGGTGTTGCTGATGATCGGCGCTGGCGTGCTGCTCTCGGACACGGACGAGGAGCCCGAACAGCCGAGCGCGAGCCAGCAGGCAGAGTCCGTCAAGGAGGAGGCTGCCGTCGTCGCTGCGGACGAGACCGCAACCAGCGTCGCCGGGACTGCGCCGAGCAACGAAGAAGC
>DATLLB010000650.1:0-3638 GCA_035538075.1 Enhygromyxa sp. | reverse complement strand
CATGACCACGAACGAGATCAGCCAGAACCAGGCGCGGGGGGACATCTGCGCGGGATCATACGAGCTCCCACCGACTCGACCCTGTGTCGCCCGTGAGCCTGCGCGGAAATCCCTGAACGCCGATTGGCCTTTGAGAATGTTGGTTTAGAGGGCCGTGAAATTTCCTTCTCATGGAGTGTGAGAAAGTTTGCGCATCTGGAGTTAGACGAGCATGCGAAGCACCCACCGTCCCCCTCTGTTCGGTTCTCGTCGTCTGTTTGGTGTGCTCGTGCTGATCGGATTGACCACCGATCTCGCGGGCTGTGACAAGAAGGAAGACCGCGCGAGTCGGTCTGAGGAGCCCCGCTACGAAGAGCGCCGCGCAGCCGATGCGAGCCCGGCCGTGGCCGCGGGCGAGCGCTACGCGGAGATCGCCGAGAACCAGGTCGTGTCGACCGCGGACGCTGCGATCTCGACCTTCGCGATCGACGTCGACACGGCCTCGTACAGCAACATCCGGCGCTTCCTGAATGATGGCGTGCAGCCGCCGGCCGACGCGGTGCGGATCGAAGAGCTGGTCAACTACTTCAATTACGACTACCCGAGCCCGACCGGCGAGGTGCCGTTCTCGGTCACCAGCGAGATCGCCGATTGCCCGTGGAACTCCGAAGCTCGGCTGGTCCACATCGGCCTGCAGGCGCGCGACCTCGCCAGCGACCAGGTGCCGGCGCGCAACCTGGTGTTCCTGCTCGACGTCTCGGGCTCGATGGAGTCGCCCGACAAGCTGCCGCTGCTGCGTCGGGCGATGAAGCTGATGGTCGAGGGTCTCGACGCCGATGATCGTGTGGCGATCGTCGTCTACGCCGGGGCGGCCGGCGTGGTGCTCGATCCGACCTCGGGCGCCGATCAACAATCGATCATGGCCGCGCTCGATCGCCTGCAAGCCGGCGGATCGACCAACGGCGGCGCGGGCATCGAGCGGGCGTATGCGCTGGCGCGAGAGAACTTCAAGCCGGGGGCGATCAACCGGGTGATCCTCGCGACCGACGGCGACTTCAACGTCGGCACCACCAGTCAGAGCGACCTCGAGCGGCTGATCGAGCGCGAGCGCGAGTCCGGGGTGTTCCTGTCGGTGCTCGGGCTCGGGACCGGCAACCTGCAGGACTCGACCATGGAGATGCTGGCCGACAAGGGCAACGGCAACTACGCCTACCTCGACTCGATCGCCGAGGCTCGCAAGGTCCTGGTCGAGGAGGCCGGCGGGACGCTGGTGACCGTCGCCAAGGATGTGAAGATCCAGGTCGAGTTCGATCCCAAGCGGGTCGCGTCCTACCGGCTGATCGGCTACGAGAATCGGCTGCTCGATCAGCGGGACTTCGAGGACGATCGCAAGGACGCTGGTGAGATCGGTGCCGGTCACTCGGTCACCGCGATGTACGAGATCGTGCTGGCCGATCAAGCCGTGCCCAGCGAGCCCGTGGCCGAACTGCGCCTGCGCTACAAGCAGCCGAGCGGCGATCAGAGCGAGCTGATCACGTTCCCGATCGTCGACCCGGGGACCAAGCTGGCCGATAGCTCGAGCGACTTTCGCTTCGCGGCCGCCGTCGCGGAGTTTGGGATGCTGCTCCGCGAGTCTCCGAATCGTGGGAGCGCGAGCTGGGCCAATGCCAAGGCGCTGGCCGAGGGGGCGCTCGGGCAGGATCGCGGCGGTCACCGCCAGGAATTTCTCGAGCTGCTCGGCAAGGCCGAGCGCCTCGATTGAGCCTACAAGGTGGCGCGTCGGACCAACGCTGCGCTGCCGTCGAGTTGCTCGGTGATCACGAACACGCCGCCGTCGGCTCCGATCCGCGTGCTACGTAGCAGGTCGCAGCGGTGAAGGTCGACGGCGTCGAGGTTCTCGGGGCCTCCGACGCCGGTCTCCCAGCTCGCTGTGCAGCCGTCTGGACTGAGCGCGTCGACGCAGCGACCCCAGGCGAGCAAGGGCCAACCATCGGCGCGCGCGTCCAGAGCCGTGGCGACCGGGTGGTAATGCAGTGACACCGGGCTGGTCACGAGCAGGGTCTCGGTCTGCTCGCCGGTCCAGAGATTCAGCACGTTGGCGTAGGCGTCGGCTTGGCCGTCCGTGCCGATGCCGGCGAGCATGAACGCGGCATTGGAGGCGAGGCGCGAGTACTCGGGCAAGGGATAGAAGCCCCAGTCCCACACGAGCGCCTCGGTGCCGTCGCCAGCGACGAGCTCGACCTGCCACTCGAGGCTGTGCAGGACGATGCGATCGTCGGCGTTGCCGAGCTGCTCGTAGGGGCCTGGCCGCGTCCACAGCGGCTCGCCGGCGAAGCTGATCGCGTGGGCCGATCCGCCTGCGGTGAGGTGGACGAAGCCGTGCGTGGTGATCGCGACTTGATCGGGCGCGGGCGAGACCTCGATCGCGTCATCGAAGGAGCCGTCGGTGAGCATGTGTCGGATGTAGCGGGTCTCGTTGACGAGGCCGAGCAGCGCCACGTCGCCGTCGACTCCGATCGCGTGGTCGAGGATGGTGTCGAAGCCGTGCTCGGCGGCTCCGGCGACGGTGAGCTGCTCGCCCGCGAGCGTGAACATGTAGAGCCGGGGCTCGCCGTCGATCGTGGACCCGCGCACGGCCAAGCGTTGTGCGGGGCCGGTGGCGATCAGGTGCCAGTGCTCGTCGGAGTCGTGCGCGTGAAGATCGACGAGCTCGAGCTCCACGGACCACTCGTTGGCCGGCAGCGGATCGTGGCGGCAGTCGGGCGTGCAGGTGTCACAAGGGGAGCCGAGCGGCTCGCAGTCTTCGTCGGGATCGAGCACGCCGTCGCCACAGCGATCCTCGTCTGCGCCGGTCTCGGTGGTGTCCGAGTGCTCGCCGGACTCGCTCTCTAGCGAGGTGTCCGAGCTGGTTGTCTCGGTCGAGGTCGCTGAGGTCGTGTCGGGGCCGCAGCCAGCGAGCGCGAGCGCAAGGGTGAGTCTGGACGGGGCTTTGGGCGGCATGGTCGAAGGATAGTCAGTGCGGCAGCGGCCAGCGATCGGGATCGCGCCAGCCGGGGTCGACACCGTGGATGGCGAGCTCCGGTCGCGACTGCGCGAGGGCAGGGATCTGACTGAGCACGAGGCCGCGGACGACCAGCGTGCGCAGGTGCGGGAGGACCTCGAGATCGTGCATGAGCTGCGGCAGCTCCAGCGCCTGGGCGGAGACCGACAACCACTCGAGCGCAGCGCAGCGCTCCAGCGTCGTGCGGGTCGGTGGGGCACGATCGAGGATCGTCAACCGACGCACGCCCTCGCACAGCTGGCGCGCGAGCTGGGCGAGCGTGTGGATCGAGGTCTCGAGCTGTTCGCACTCGCCGTGCACTGCGACCTCCGGGAAGCCCGACAGGCGCAGGCGTTCGAGCGAGGGCGGTAGCGTCAGCGAGAGCGAGCGTGGACCGGGGCCGCGACAGTCGAGGTCGAGCTCGATCAGCGAGGACATGTTCGCGAGGTCGTGCTCGATCACCTCGTGCGGCCACGCGTCGAGCTCGAACCGCAGTCGCGCGAGGCCGGACACGCGCGGGAGCAGACGCTGCACGGCATCGCTGGCCCCGGCGCCGTGGAGGTCGAGCGCGAGCGCCTCGAGAGCGGGCCAGTCGAGCGCGGGCAGCTCGGCGCTCGAC
>DATLLB010000649.1:0-2922 GCA_035538075.1 Enhygromyxa sp. | reverse complement strand
GGACTCGGGCCGGTCGCGCGCTGGACCACATGCGCGAGCTCGTGAGCCAGCAGCTCGCGGCCGGCCCGAGTCCCGACGCTCGGCGCCGCGGCTCCGAGCACGATGTCGAGGCCGATGTTGAAGGCCTGCGCATCGATCGACTCGGCGACCTCGCTGGCCAGCGACGATTGGTGGATTCGCACGTGTCGCAGGTCGACGCCGAAGGCCGGCTCGAACAGCGAGCGCTCGAAGATCGACAGCGGTCGGCCTGCGCCGGACAGCTGCTGCAGCTGCGCTCGCGTGTCGGGATCGATCGGCTGCGATGAGGCGCCCGCGTCACTGGCCTGACCGAGCCCAGGCTGCTGTGCGTTCAGCACGGCCGTGGCGGCGCGATCGGCTTCGCGCTCGAGCGGCGCATTGCTCGATCCGATCGTCGTCGCACGACTCAAGGTCGAACCGATCAAACGATCGAGCAGCGATCCTTGGAGCAGTGCTTCGCTCTCCGCAGCGGGTTCGCCGTGGGCACGCTCGACGGCTGCGTTCGAGCGCTGACTGGGCTTGCTCGATCGCCCGCGACGCTTGGCGAGATCGGACGCTCGATCAGCGCGGACCGGTTGCCTCGGCGCCGACGTGCGCACGGCGAGAGGCTAACAGAAAGCGGTGAGCGCAATCCTGCGCGGTTTGCTATGGTCCAGACGATGATGCGCGCACGGCTGGCGTCCTTGGCTTCGATTCTGACGATGACCCTCGCGTGTGGAGGCGACAGCTCGAGTGGCCGCGACACCGACCTCGAGACCGGCGTCAACACCAGCCTCGAGGCGGAGACCGGCAACGCGGATCAGAGCGGCGACGGCGATGGCGATCCCACGGGTGATGGTGATCCCTCCGGCGACGGTGATCCCTCGGGCGACGGCGCCGAGCCCAAGTGGGACACGCTCGCGGTGCCCGACGCCAGCTTCAATTGCAACGACAACAACGTCGACGAGACCCACTCGTACATTTGGATCGCCAACAGCAGCCAGGGCACGGTCTCGAAGATCAATACGCAGACGTTGATCGAGGAGGGTCGCTACCACACCCGCGACACGCCCGGGAATCCGTCGCGGACCTCGGTCTCGCTCTCGGGCGACGTCGCGGTCGCGAACCGCAGCGGCGGCGTGGTCAAGTTCTACTCCAACGCCGAGGAGTGTCCGGACAGCAATGGCGTGCCCGGCGTTCAGACCTCGACCGGTCCGAACGACATCCTGCCGTGGGGCACCGACGAGTGCATGGCCTGGTACGCGCCGTTCGGCTTCACCACGCAGCGTCCGGTCGCGTGGGCGCAGGGCGACTTCAACCAAGGCACCTGCAAGTACGAGAACGAGAAGCTGTGGACGGCGGGCGGGATGGGCATCGCTCAGGTGTTGCTGCTCGACGGTGAAACGGGCGTGGTCGAGGAGACCGTCGACATCCCCAATGTGATTGGTTGGGCTGGGCTCTACGGCGGAGCGGTCGACGGCGATGGCAACTTCTGGACCGTCGATCACAACTGGGACGGACCGAGCACGCTGATCCGGGTCGATCGGCAGAGCTTCACGTACGAGACCTGGCCGGTGACCGGGCAGGTGCACTACGGCCTCGCGGTCGACTCGCAGGGGCGCGCGTGGTTGTGCGGCAACGGTGGGGCGTCGCGCTTCGATCCGCAGACCGAGACCTGGACGCACCTGAATCCGCAGGCAGCCGGCAGCGCGCTCGGTGGATGCATGGAGGACGCCAACGGGATCCTCTGGACCAGCCCCTATCCCAACGCGGCGCTGGTCGGCATCGACACCGACACCGTGCAGGTGGTGAAGACCATCCCGATCCCCGCCTACGTGCACGGGGTGAGCATCGACTTCGAGGGCTATGTGTGGGGCGTCGAGTTCGGCGGCAGCAATGCCTATCGCGTCGATCCGGACACGATGCTGGTCGACACCGTCACGGGTCTGGTCGGCGCGTACACCTACAGCGACATGACCGGCTTTGCGATCTCGGCCGCGGGCACGCCGAGCGGCTGATCAGTAATCGAAATCGGGGTCGATGCAGATGCCGACGTGCACGTAGTTCGGCGGCGCCTCGCCGTCGTGGAAGAACGGCACGCAGCTGGTCCCGGCGGCATCACACGTGCCGACGCCGAGATCGCAGAAGGCTGCGCAGCACGACTGGTCCGCGCACTCGGGCAGCGCCTCTGCGGTCACGCAGAGATTTTGCGGCGCGCAGTCGTTGATGAACCCGCACGGCTCGCCGGTGGGGATGTTCGACGTTCGCGGTAGGCAGAAGAAGTCGATGTTTGCCCAGTAGCAGCCACAGGTCTCGGGGCATTCTTCGGTCGAGAGCGGATCGCAGATCGGCGTGCACAGGCCCGCGTCCGACGACTTCCCCCAGTTGCACACGGAGCCCTCCTCGCACTTGGGGTTGTCTTCCGAGCCCTGACAAAAGCCCAGGCACGTGCCCTCGCCGTTCATGATGTCCCAGCAGACCGAGCCGGCCTCGCAGTTGTCGTGGCCGGGCTCGTCGAGCGGCACGCAGCGCTCACCGATCGCCACGGTTTGCTCGGCGATCGCCACGCAGCGTCCGATGAAGTCGGTGTCGTTCGGCTCGCGGACCAGCGTGCACTTCTCACCCGCCTCGCAGTCGGGGTGCATGGGATCGCAGCGGTTGGTGTCGGGCGGGACGTCGTGCTTGCGTACGAAGCCCGAGTCATCCGGCGGCGCTTCGCCGAAGTCGTCCTCGGAGTCGCCCGCAGCGGACGACTCCGTCTCGGGCTCCGCCGCAGGCTCGGGCTCGGGCGCGAGTGAGCAGGCGGTTACGAGCCGGAGCAGCATAAATGTAGGACTAAATCGCATCAACCTCGGCTCCTGTTCCTATCAAATACCACTCAAAACTACTTAATCCGATTTATTTAACTATTAAAACTGACTGAAC
>DATLLB010000648.1:0-6821 GCA_035538075.1 Enhygromyxa sp. | reverse complement strand
CGTGGCAACCGACCAGCGGCACCTGGATCGCGGTCCCGCCGAGCAACATCATCGAGCATGGCTCGGTGCCGCTGGTCGGTTGCCACGTGACCCGGCCGGGCGCCCCCGATGCGCCGCTGCTCGACGGCGAGGACCTGGTCGACGGCGAGATTGTCGACGTAGGCACGCGCTGCTCCGCTCGCGAACTCGTCGGCGGTGAAGCTCGGGATCACGACTGACCTCCGTCGATGCGCGAGAGGTCCTGCGATTTGATGGTCGGCAGGCAGTTCGCACAGAACTTGCGGGTCTGATCGCTGGCCGTGACCACCAGCCGCACGCCCACGATCGCGCTCGGTCCTCGCTCGTCAGGCCCATGCACGGGCGGCGGCTGATGGGGACAGCGCTCGTAGGGACGCGCGGGTAGGCGAAAGCGGCCGCGGATCACCACGGGCTCGTCGGCGAAGCTGACCCGCGGCAGCTCGAGCGTCACGCCGTAGTCGGGAGCCTCGAGATCCTGCGCCTCGGCCTCGCCGTAGCGCGGCAGTGTGCGCCCGACCGGCGGTCCGGGCGGTGGGTGGATCGTCGGCTCACGCTCGGCCTGAGCGCGACGCAAGAACTCGTCGACCGCGGGATCCCGAAACACGCTGGGGTCGTGCTCGCGGCGAAACTTGACCATCGACGTGACCCGCTCGCGCACGATCATCCACAGCGCGTAGCGACCGGGCCGCTCGGGCAGCGCCAAGCGGTCGCACAAGTCGAGCGAGAAGCCGAAGCCGGTCGTGGCCTGACCGCCGGCCTTGGGCGGCGCCTCGATGAATTCGGGCGGAGCGAACGCTGGCGCGACGTGGAGCTCGTTGGTGTCGAGCTCGTTGGCGACCAGGATCGCCGCGCCGTCGAGCAGCGGCGCATCGGGGGCGCCCGGCCGGGTCACGTGGCAACCGACCAGCGGCACCGAGCCATGCTCGATGATGTTGCTCGGCGGGACCGCGATCCAGGTGCCGCGCTCGCCGGCGAGGACCTGGTCGACGGCGAGACTGTCGACGTAGGCACGCGCCGCTCCGCTCGCGAACTCGTCGGTCGTGAAGCCCGGGATCACGACTGACCTCCGTCGATGCGCCGGAGGTCCTGCGACTTGATGGTTGGCAGGCAGTTCGGACAGAACTTGCGGGTCTGATCGCTGTAGACCGTGCGCGGACCGATGCCGCCGTACATCACACAAGTCCCGTGGATGCCGTTGTCGGCGAGCAGCGTCTTGTAGTCGCGCGAGTTGTCAAGGTACTGGTCCGCGAGCCCGAACGCGCAGTGCGGGCCCTGGTGCCCGCGGTTGCTGGCGTGGCCGACGATCGAAGTGCCGTACAGATACTTGCGATCGAAGCGGACGCCGGGCGGCGGCGAGTCGTTCTCCGTCCAGCTCTGCCCGAGCGAGTGACCGATCTCGTGCAGCAGCGCCTGCGCGGCCTTGTCCGAGGGCTCCCCTGCCCGGTTGATCAAGATGATCGCGCTGCCCCTCGACTCGCCCGCGATGCCGCCGCTCGCCGTACGAAGGCCGACGGTCGCCGTCGCCAAATTTTGCGGCCCGGGCTGCGCGTCGTCGGGGAGCTTGAAGCGAAAGCGCATGTACTTTTGGTCGGCGGTGTCGATCTCGATGTGGTCCATCGTGATCGGACCGTGACTGCCGTCTGCGGTGCGCCACTCTCCCCACAATTCCGGGAGCGCCGGCTCGGTCCTGACCAGCGTCCGCTCGACGTAGCAGTTGTTGTGATACACGTAGCCCGTGGGCAGACCCGACTCATTGAGGGGAATCAAGACGCGTCCAGTTTGCTCGGCCTGTGCCCGGGGCAGGAGCCTGCCCTTGTGGACCGGATACTCGACGCCGGAATATCGCTCGGTCTCACGCGAGATCCTCGTTTTGTCGACCGCCCACACGTGCGTGCGAATCTTGTCTCGTTGAAAGTTATCGACGAAGTGGTCTTCGGAATCCTCGTCCCACAGATAGACGTACTCGTAGATTTGCTGCTCCGGCTTGGCCGGGCGAAACACGGTCAGCATGCTGCCGCCGTCGAGATCGCAGGGCAAGAACCCGGTCGAAGTGCCGCCGGCGGTGATCCAGTCGCTGGTCCGGGTCGCCAGCCCCTCGACCTTGAAGGGCTGGCCGTAGTCACTGATCCGCAGCATGGAGTCGACATAGAACGCGCGGATCGTCGGATAGGCCGCGACCTCGCGGAAGCTGTCGGGGATCGGCCGGGTCAGCTCGGTGTGGGTGTAGACGAAGTGGATCGCATTCGCCCAGCCCAGACGCTGGGCGACCTCGGCCGAGACCTGCTTGGGCCGGTAATCGACGTTGTCGTCGGTATAGGTGATGGTCTGTGGCTCGGCGATCTCGAGCTCGATCTCCGCGTCCGCGAGCGCGCGCTTCAGCTTGCCCTTGAAGTCGTCGCAAAATAGCGTGTCGGAGAATGGGTAGTCGGGCGGAAAGTATGGCTCGAGTCGGAGCTTGCGCTTGGTCTTGATGAGCACCGGCCCATCGTCTTCGGCGTGCGAGTCACCGCCGACCCACACCGAGAAGCTGTCGCCGCCCGCGACGCCGCAGTCGAGCGTGAACACGACCTCGCCCCGATCGGCGCTGAGCTGCTTCTCGACCACGTACTGAGTCTCACGGCGGTTTGCGATCTCGACCAGGCTCTGGCCCTCGAGCGTCGGCGCCTTGTCGGTGCGCGTGCAGTTGCCGTCGCCCCACTTCACCCGCGCCCAGATCCGGTCGCCGGACCGGCCACCGCCGTCCCCGGCGTGGACCTTGGCGCGGATGGTGACGAGCGGAGTGGCGGTCGCGTCGTCGACGTCGAGCGGCACGTTGACGTAGCGCGTCAGCGAGTCGTTGGCGGCGACGCCGACGAGCTGCGCCCGATAGCCCGCACGCAGGATCGCCTTGCGCTTGGCACCGTTGGGGGTGAAGTCCTCGGCCGTGACCCAGCCCCGATCCGAAAGCAAGTTGGGGTTCTTCCAGCGGATCTCCAGCGACTCGAGCGGCGGCAGGTTCGAGATCGTCGCCTTGCCTTGACCATTGGTCTGCCCGGTCAGCTGCACCTGCCCGACCGGCCCGGTGTAGTCCGGGTGGACTCGCATCGTCGCCTCATAGGCCGCGCCCACGATCGCCGTCCCCTCACCGTCGACCGCGAGCAGCTCGACCTGGCTGCGATAGACGAACACCTGCTGACGGACGGTCTTGCCGCTGAGCACCCCCTGCCCGGTCCAGGTGACGTCGACGATCGCCGAGAGCTCCTTGGCGTTCAGGCCCGTGGCCGTCCACGTGCGGGTGCCGGTCCCATGGTTCAGCTGCACTCGCGAGTTGAGCAGCGTGTCGGTCGTGCGCCCGTGGTCGAGACGCAGGTTGAGGTTCGCGTTTTGATAATCGGTGAACCTCTTCGGAATCGTGGCGGTCAGCTGAACATCTTGGCCAAGCTCGACGAACTGCATTGCTCGGCTCGAACTCTACAGCTCAGCGCTTTCGTCGTCGAGCCCTGCGCGCGGCCTGGCGTCGCTCTGCCTTCCTGCGAATCACGTAGAGCGCGGGCACCAACACCAGCGTGATCGCGGTGCCGAAGATGAGCCCGTAGCCGAGCGCGAGCGACATCGGCGAGAGCAAGGCATCACGTCCGCCGAGCCCGTACGCGGTCGGCATCACGCCGGCGACCGTGGTCAGCGTGGTCAGCAAGACTGGTCGTAATCGCTCGGCCGCGATCGTCGCGACCTCGTCGATCAGCTCGGTGACGCTCCCCTGTCCGCTGCCGGTCGCGTTGAGCGAGGTGACCATCACGATCGAGTCGTTGACGACCACGCCCGAGAGCCCGGTCACACCCAACAACGCGAACAGCGAGATCGGGATGTCGTGACTCGCATACGCCCAGACCACACCGATCAAGCCGAGCGGCACGGCGGAGACCACGAACAGCGCCTGCATCAACGAGCCGGTCAGCAGCATCACGATCATGACGATCCCGAGCAGCGCGAGCCCGAGCACCAAGGGCATGTCACCGAGGGTCTCGTTGGTCTTGCTGGCCTCGCCGCCGATCGTCACGCGCAAGCCCGGCTCGAGCGGGTGATAGCGCGGCAGTAGCTCTTGCTCGATGCGCTTGGCCAGCGAGCTCGAGGTCTCGCCCGAGCCCGGCTCGATGCTCGAGGTCAGCGTCGTGGTGCGCACGCCGTTGCGATGCAGGTGGGCCGCGATCGCGTCGACCTCGACCGGCTCGACCAGCTCGCGCAGCGGGTGCAGGCGGCCGTCCTCGCCGCGCACCGAGGTCGACAGCAAGAGATCGAGATCGGAGCGCGCGGCCGGATCGAAGCGCACGCGAATCGCGACGGGCTCGTCGGGCCCGCGCAGGTCGGTGACCGGCAACCCGAAGAACGCGGCCTTGACCGTGCGCGAGACCGTGTCGGCGCCGACCTGATGCAGCGCCAGGCGGCGGTGATCGAGGCGCAGATCGATCTGGCGCACGCCCGGCCGCTGATCGCTCTCGAGGTCGATCACGCCGGGCAGCTGCTGCAGGTAGGTGCGGACCTCGTTGCTGACGCGGCGGCGCAGCGCGTCGTCGTGGCTCGACACGTGGACCTGCACTGGACGGCCCATCGGCGGGCCGATGCGCGCGGCCTCGTAGACGACGTGGAGATCGGCGGGCACGTGCAGCTCCTGCTTGACCCGCGCGATCCAGGCGTGCGCGGAGTAGCTGCGCTCGTTCGTCAGATAGACGCTGATGTGGCCCTCGTGCTCGGCGGTGCCGCGCTGGCGGTCGGGCCGGCGCGACTCCTGATGGCCGACGCGCGCGGTGATGCCATCGAGGTCGTCGCCGACGATCAGCGGGAGCTGGCGCTCGATCGCCCGCATCATCGCCTCGGTCCGCTCGATCGGGGTCCCGAGCGGCGCCGAGACTTTCAAGTAGAACGCCTCGGCTTCGTCCTGCGGGAACAGGATCACGTCCATCGAGGTGCGCGCGTAGTGGACGGTGACCACGAACAGACCCGCGAACACCAGCACGATCGCCGGAGCGAAGCGCAGCACTCGTCGTAGGCCGGCCGCGTAGACGTGCTCGAGTCGCAGCACCCAGCGGGCCTTGGGCTTGCCGAGCGCCTTGCGGGCGTCGCCGCTGCCGACGATGTGATTGGGCAGGATGAAGAAGCACTCGAACAGCGAGACCGTGAGCGTCAGGATCACGATCATCGGGATCGCCCACGAGAACTTGCCCGGGATGCCGCCGAGCAGGAACAACGGGCAGAACGCGAGGATCGTGGTCAGCGAGGAGCCCAGCACCGGGACCGCCATCTCGCGGGTGCCTCGGCGCGCGGCCTCGTAGGGCTCGACGCCCTGCTCGAGATAGTGGGCGATGCGCTCGGCGACCACGATCGCGTCGTCGACGACGATGCCGATCACCAGCACCAGGCCGGCGAGCGAGACCATGTTGATGGTGATGCCGAACGCGGGCAGCAGCGCGGCGCAGCCGAGCAGCGCGAACGGCATGCCGAACGCGACCCAGAACGCGATGCGGCCCGACAAGAACAGCAGCAGGGTGCCGAGCACCAGGATCACGCCGCCGATGCCATTGCTGATCACCACCGACAGGCGATTGCGGGTCTGGCGAGAGACGTCGTTGAAGGTGTGGGCCTCGACGCCCTCGGGCAGCTCGATCGCGTCGAGCAGCGCATAGATGGCGTCGACGGTGTCGAGGATGTCGGCGCTCTGGCGCTTGCGGACGATCAGGTTGACGCTGCTCTCGCCGTTGGCATGCACGCGCATGCCGATGTCCTCGCGAGTCTCGCGAACCTCGGCGACGTCGCGCAGCCGCAGCGCGCCGCCAGCCTGCCCGCGAAAGCGCAGGATCGTGTCGCCGATCTCCGCAGGGTCGCGGTACTCGCCCGAGAGCACGACCTGGTGCTGGAGCGGATACTCGGTCAGGCGCCCGCCCGTGCTCGCGACGTTGCGGCGCTGCAGCGCGACCATGACCTCGTCGAGCGTGACCTGCTGCGCGCGGGCGCGGATCGGATCGAGCAACACCTCGATCTCGGGATCGCCGAGCCCGACCTCGGTGACCTGACCGACGCCCGGTATCTCCTCGATCCGCGGACGCAGCACCTCGATCGCCTCGCGCACCTGGGCAGGCGGGCCGGTCAGCGCGACCTCGAGCACCGGCATCTTGGCCGGGTTGAAGCGCGACAGCACCGGCGGCGCCTCGAGCTCGGCCGGGAAGTCCTGGATCGCGTCGATCGCTTTTTGGAGGTCGCGCTCGACCGCCTCGACCTCGCGCGGACGCAGATCGTCGTAGAGCTCGACGGTGATGAACGACAGCCCCTCGCGCGAGTCCGACTCGTAGGTCTCGACGCCATCGACGTCGCGGATGGCCTCCTCGATCGGCTGGGTGATCTTGGTTTCGATGTCGTCGGGCGAGGCCCCCGGCAGCACCGTGGTGATCACCACCTCGTTGATGGTCACCGCCGGGAAGCCCTCGCGCTGGCTGCGGCCGACGATCAGCAGGCCGATGGCGAACACGGCGATCGTGATCACGTGCACCAACAGCGGGCGCCGCAGGAAGAACTCGATCACCGCGCGCCTCCGAGGGTCGGTTCAGGCGCCTCGCGCTCGCGCTCGCGTTCGAGCCACGACGCGATCACGGCCAACCGAACACCGGTTCCGAGCGCTGAGCGCATCTACGAGTTTGATCCCACGCGCTCGAGACCGGGTCAATGCCCGCGCCGGAGTGCGGCGCTCGCAAACGGGCGAAGCATTCCGACAGCATGCCACGCTCACGCAGCATCCTCCTTCCTTTGATCGGCATGACCGCCGCGCTCGCGTGGCC
>DATLLB010000647.1:0-6821 GCA_035538075.1 Enhygromyxa sp. | reverse complement strand
CGCAGTGGCTGCGCCCGGTCCTGCGCCCGTACCCGGTCGCGATGGACATGAAGCTGCTGCTGCTCGACGAGGTAGCGCGGCGGCACGGCGTGGTCGGTCAGCGAGGTGCCGAGCGTCACCAGATCCGGACACCCGCCGCGGTGCTCGAGCAGCAGCAGCTTCATGTCCATCGCGACCGGGTACGGGCGCAGGACCGGGCGCAGCCACTGCGCTTGCCCACGCATGAACCACTCCGCGGCGAGCAGCGGACCGAGCAGGAAGATCAGCCCGAGCACGGCCCGCAACAGCGGCGCGTCGTGCAGGCGTGGGGCTGCGTTGCGATCGGCGTCGTCGGCCATCGGCCCGCGCGGCGTCTTGCGGATTTCATGCCGAGCGAGCCGTCACGCGATGACGCACCTGAGCGGCGCCAGCGAGGCGTTTGCAGGCGAGTCGCGAATTTGCGTGCCTGCGATCTCGCCCCACCACTCGCACGGATGGGGCAGCAATGTGCTCGCTCAGCCTCGCAGCGCGCCGCGGATCTCCGGGGTCGCGGCGGCGAGCGCAGGCGGGAGCGTGTCGCCGAGGTGACTCCAACACTTCTTGGTCGCGGCCTTCTGCGTGGCCGCCAGGTGTCGCACGACGCTCCAGCGCCGGATGCCCTTGCGCTGACTGTCGAGCGCGAGCGCGTAGCAGGCCTCGGGTAGCGAGAGGCCGGTGCGGAGCGAGCGGAGATCCACGCCACAGCCTCCGCCACAGCAGGCGTTCTCGAACAGGTACGCGCCGTTGGCCACCCAGATGCCCATGCCCAGCAAGATCGCGGCGAGCTCGGAGTCGGCCTCCCACTCGAGCAGGCGCTCGGGGTCGGGCCCAACCTCGGAGCCCTCGAGAGCCCCCGCGCGATCGAGGCCGATGCGGCCGAGCTCGCGCGCGATGCTGGCGAGCATCAGCTCGCGGACCTTGAACACCGCGGGCGTGAACAACAGCAGGTACTCGTCGGGCCCACGCAGGGTGTGGAGCAGCTTGCCGCGCGAGTCGCCGAGGCTGACGTAGCCATCCGGGAGCTTGGGCGCGGCGCCGCGGTCGTCGATCTCGAGCAAGGTCAGCTCGAGCTCGGCCTGCCCGACCTGCTCCTGCACGGCGCAGATCATGTCGAACAAGCCATCCAGGTTGCGCGGGGTCCTGCTGGTCCCAAACCCGAGATTGCTGCCGTCGGTCAGCAGTCGAGGTTGACTGGCCGCCGGACCCAGTCGTCCGGCGAGCTCGACGACGCCGGTGGCGATCCACTCGCGGCTGTCATCGTTGGGAACGAATTGGGGAGCGCTCGCGACGAGGCCACTCAGGCTCATGGGGGTCAATGTAGCACGATGCATGCGAGAGCGGACTGCGGTCGATCGAGCGACGCGCCTTCGGTGTGGCGCCGTTGCAGATCGGCCGTGTTCATCGCTCGCGTCATCGCGACGCAGGCTTGCTTGCGATCCATCGGGATGCTCACACACTCGAATTGCGTAGCGAGGAGTCAAAGCGGATGGGATCCAGCAGCAAACGAGGGACCGGGCGACGACTGCGGCGCGCTTGGACCCACGCGCTGCGAAAGCTCGCTCCGTTGCTCCTCCTGTTCGCGTTTCTGGTCGCCGGCCTCGCCATGCCGAGCAGCGCCCACGCGCGCGAGACCCTGCAAATTCCGGTGACCATCCATGTTGCGACCAAGGGCGGTCGCTCGGTGGTCAGCGAGCAGCATGTGCTCGCGTCGATCATTCGAGCCAACCGCGAGCTCGCGGCATTCGACATCGAGCTGGTCGTCGCTCGCATCGTGCCGATGCGAGGCGGCTCGCACATCGAGACCCAGGATCAGCGCTTCGCGCTCGGTCGCCGGGCCGAGCGCGATGGCACCATTCATGTGTTCTTCGTCGAGCGCGTGAAGCTCAACAATTCCCGCAAGGGTGATCGCCGCGTCAGCGGCATGCACTGGCGATACCACGGCCTCGACTCGGACATTCGCGGCCGCGAGTACCTGGCCGTGGCTCACAACGCGCCTGCGACCACGCTGGTGCACGAGGTCGGCCACGCGTTCGGGCTCACCCACGACAAGGACACCGACAATTTGATGTGCTCGTGTCGGCGCGGGCTCAGCTCGGAATTCACCGATCGGCAGGGTCGACGCCTCCGGCTTGGGGCCAAGCGCTTTCTCCGACGCGCGGCGCGGGGTTAGAGGGGCTTAGAGGTACCGGAGCTTGAGCCAGGCGTTGCGCAGCAGCTCGCCGTGGAAGCGCAGGCAACCGCCGCTCTCGCGGACCAGCTGATCGCCGCGCAGCTCCACGATCACCCGGCGGATCGCGTCCTCGTCGATCGTCAGCTCGACCGCCAGCTGCTGGCGCAGCTCGGCGAAGGTCAGCGCCTGGTCCTCGGCCAGCGCGAGCTGATCGAGCACCGAGAACGCGAGCCCGCGCTGCGGCTGCGGGTAGTCGTCGAGCGCATGCTGGAGCTCGCGACCCAGGCTCCACGGCGGGCGGTCGAGATCGGCGACCGCCTCGATCATGCAGCGCTCGAGATCACCGTCGACGATCGGCTTGCGACGGCGGACGAAGTACTGCATCGCGCAGTGGATCCAACGGGGGACGTGGCCGCAATTGTCGGCCAGCGTGCGCGCGAAGGCGGCACGATCGCGGGCGGTGATGCTCTCGCCGAGCAGCAGCGCCATGACCAGGCGCGCGCCCGACTCGGGGCTCAGCGAGTCGAGCTCGACGCGGGTGCTGCCGTCGACCAGGCCAACCAGCGGCTCGGGCCGCAGGCGCGCGATCGTGCGGTCGACGTGGGTGTTGCTGGTCAGCACCAGTCGCAGCTTGGGCTGCTCGGCGCACGCACGCGCGAGCGTACTGGTGAGGTCGGCGAAGCCGACGGGGCCGAGCGTGGCCGCCTCGCTCAGCCAGCGATCGAAGTCGTCGAGGATCAGCACCAAGCCGGCCTCGCAGCGCTCGAGCGCGGCGTCGATCGCCAGGCGCAGCGCGGTCGCAGGCTGGCCGCCGAGCTGCTCGGGTCGGACGTCGTCGTCGCTGACGAGCGCCTCGACGATCGCCGCGCAGGCGTCCGGGCTGGTGCGCAAGCGACCGAGCGCGACCAGCTGGCCGATCCAACCGTCCGGCGGGTGGGCGAGCGCGAGCCGGGCGAGCGTGGTCTTGCCGACGCCGAAGCGGCCCGAGAGGATCACGTTGCGCTGCCGCAGCGCGGCCCATAGGCGCTCGACGTCGAGCTCGCGGCCAATCGCTTCACCGAGCTCGACGGCGCCGCTGGGATCGGCTCGCATGTCACGACGATACGATCAAGGCAGAAGCTCGGCCAAGCGCGTCCACGCCCGCTCGCGCGCGGCCGTGTCGGGCTGCAGGCGCTCGCGCAAGGCCGCGATGTCGCCGGGCTGCGAGCCGCAGCAGGCCCCGGCCAGGCACAGCCGTTCACGCCCCGGTCGGGCGGAGAACAGCCACGCCTGCATCTGCTCGGCGAACACGTCGGACTCGACGATGCGATCGATCCACACGCCGTCGTAGCGACGCTTGCCGAAGTGCGGGCGCAGCCCGAGCGGCAGCGTGGGGTGCTCGCGCGTGGTCGCGAGCAGGGCCTCGAGCGCGGACGGGATCGCGTCGATCTGCGTGCAGTTGATCAGCAAGGCGTCGACGTCGTCGAGCAGCGGCGCGAGCTCGGATAGCGGATCGCCCTCGATCAGTCGCGCGCCGTCCGGGCGATTGGAGAGCGGGTTGGGGGCTCCAGCCGCGACCGACAGCCAGACCGGCAGCTCGACGTCGGCCGCCCCTGCGAGCGCGAGCTCGATCTCCGCGCGGCTGGTGAAGGTCTCGAGCAGCAGCACATCGACGCCCGCGTCGGCGAGCTGGCGCGCATAGCCGAGGTACTCGGCGCGGGCGAGCTCCGGCTCGGCGCCCCACTGCTCGCGCGGTCGCGGTGAGATCGAGCCGGCGATGCGAAACCGTGCGAGCTGGCGATCGCGCTCGAACGCGCGTCGCCGAACGTGCTCGAGGATCTCCAGCGCGCGGTCGATCAGCCAGCGCTGCTGCTCGCCGATCCCGGCCCGCGCGAGCGTGCGGGTGTGCAGGCCGAAGGTGTTGGCAGTCAGCACCTGCGTGCCCGCGAGCAGCGAGTCGAAGTGGATCGCCTCGATCAGCGCGGGCGCGTCGATCAGCGCTCGCGCGCCGAACAGCGGCTCGGACAGCGCGAAGCCCCGCTCCGCCAGCTGGGTCGCCATCGCGCCGTCGAGCAGGATGATCGGTGTCGATCGCATCGCGTCATTCACCATGACTCACGGCCCACGCTCGCGCAGCAGACCTTCACGCAGGAGATCCTGCAGCAGCGCCTCGGCCTCGTGTGGCTCGGCGCCGAGCTCGATCGCGACGCTCACCAGCTCGGCGCGCGGACGCGGGTGCTCGGCCGCGCGGAGCAGCTCGACCAATCCCTGCGAGGCGCCGGCGATGCCCAGCGATCCATCCGCCTGCGGCTCGATCAGCAGGTGCTCCGCGCCGCTGCGCGGCGGTTTCTGCGGCCACGGCTTGCGCAGGCCGAGCAGCGTCCGCAGCGGATCGGCGCCCAGCCGCTCGCGCGCACGCCGATACCAGGCCAGCGTCTTTTCGGGTGTGCGCAGCGGGATGACCCCGGGCGCGCGACCGATCGTGCTCGTCGACTCGCGCGACGCCGATCGAAGCTCGCGTCGCGCTCGCGCCAGCGCCGTCTCGATCACGCCGATCCCCGCGGTGCGCTCGCCGAGCCAGCGCTCGCCGAACGCGAGCGCCATCGATCCGCGCTCGAACACGCTGACGCGAAATTCCGGCGACGAGAAGAAGCGATCGACCGCGTCGATGCCGAGCAGCGCCGCGCTGACCGGGTACTCGTCGAGGATCACGTGCAGCGCTCGAGCGCGGCGCATGTCGTCGGTCTCGAGCGCGCGAGGATCGAGCTCGCGCAGCAGCTCACGCTCGCGCTCGCGCAGCTCCGGCAGCGGCTCGTCGCCGCGCACCCGCTCGGCGTACTGGCGATCGAACAGCATGCACACGAGCGCCTGCTGAACGCGGCGGGGATCCAGTGCCCCGCTCACGCCTCACTCCGCAGGCGCGCAGGCAGCTTGGCGCGCACGGCCTCGAACAGCGGGACCACGGCCGCGATCGGGTTGCGCTCGCACTCGACCACGATCGCGCGCAGGTTCGACGCGCGGGCGATCGCAGCCTCGACGATCATCCAGGTGTCGGGCAGCACCTCGATCCCGTGATCGTCCTCGACCCACGCCAGGCCCTCGCGGACGTGCAGCTTGCCGCCCGCGACGTGCAGCTCGACCACGCGATCCCACGCGAAGTCGGCGAAGCCGTCGAGCGGCGCGAGCTTGCGCGCGCGCTGAAACATGGCCAGGTGCGCACAGTCGAGCAGCAGCCCGGTGTCGGCCGCCTCGGCTGTGCGCGCGAAGAATTCGAGCAGGTGCATGCGGCCGACGAACGCGGCCCCCGGCGGGTTCTCGGGCAGCACCTCGCGTCCGGTGGCCTCGCGCAGCGCGATCAATCCCTCGGCCATCGGCGTCACGGCTTCGGGCTCGAGCACTGGCGGCAGCAACAGCATCTGCCCACGATCGCGCGCGCCGAAGTGCCAGAGCCCCGCGTCACCACACAGCCACGCCGGATCGAGGATCGCGACCAGCTCGCGCACCGCGTCGAGCCACTCGCGATCGAGGTCGTCCGGCTCGTCGAGGTTGACGTCGAGGAAGTGATACGTGGTCGCCCAGCGACGCGCAGCCCAGGCTCGCGCGTCGTCATCGAGGCCCTTGACGACCTCCACGCCGACCTCGAGGAAGCGCGCGAACTCGGGAAACTCGGCTCGCAGCGCGGCGGGATCGAGCGCGCCGTCCTGGCGTCGGGCGCCGTACTCGGTGCTGACCCCGAGCCCGAGCGTGGGCAGCGTCTCGACGCGCGCGAGGAAGTCCGGCACGCATGAGTACTTAGCGACGATCGCGAGGCCTCGCTAGACTCGGGTCGTCATGCAGCCGATCGTCGCCCGAGGTGTCGAAGTTCCCGCGTTCATGTACGGCACCGCGTGGAAGGAGGACGACACCGCGCGCTGTGTCGCCGACGCGATCGCGGCCGGCTTTCGGGCGATCGACACCGCCAACCAGCGCAAGCACTACTTCGAGGCGGGCGTCGGCGCCGGGCTCGAGCGCGCCTACGCGAGCGGCATCACCCGCGCCGAGCTGTTTCTGCAGACCAAGTTCACGTACCGACGCGGTCAGGATCACCGACTGCCCTACGATCCGCAGGCCGATCTCGCCACCCAGGTCGAGCAGTCGGTGCAGAGCTCGCTCGCCCATCTGGGCGTCGAGCGGATCGACGCGTACGTGCTGCATGGCCCCGCCACCGCGCGCAGGCTGATCGACCTCGACTGGGCGGTGTGGCGGACGATGGAGCGACTGCACGACGCGGGCACGCTCGGCTTGCTCGGCATCAGCAACGTCGAGCTCTCGCATTTGCAGGAGCTCTGCCGCGGAGCCAGGATCGCGCCAGCTTTCGTGCAGAATCGCTGCTACGCGAGCAGCGGCTGGGACCGCGAGGTGCGGGCCTTCTGCGCGGCGCAGGGCATCGTCTACCAGGGCTTCTCGCTGCTGACGGCGAATCGGTCGATCTTCACGAACCCGCGCTTCGTCGCGCTGCAGCAGCGCTACAACCGAACGCCCGCGCAGCTCGTGTTTCGCTTCGCGCAGCAGCTCGGGATGCTACCGCTGACCGGCACCACCGATCCCGAGCACATGCGCGAGGATCGGCAGCTGGACGTCGATCTCGACGCGCGTGACGTCGAGCAGCTCGAGC
>DATLLB010000646.1:0-4719 GCA_035538075.1 Enhygromyxa sp. | reverse complement strand
CGCAGCGCCTGCGCCATCGAGGCACGCGGCGCGTAGCCGAGCTGCTCGCGGGCGCGGCGGATGTCGGCGCGACTGTGGCGAATGTCGCCCGCACGAAAGTCTTCATGCCGCGGACGGATCCCCTCGCACGGCGCTCCGAGCTCGAGCATGCCGGCGTAGATCATCTCGTAGAGATCGAGCAGGGTCGTCACGCCGCCGAGGCCGATGTTGAACACCGCCTCGCTCGGATCGCCGGGTCGCTCGCGCTGCGCGGAGCTCTGCCGCTCGGGCCAGGTGGCGGCCAGCAAGTTGGCCTGCACGACGTCCTCGACCGGACAGAAGTCGCGGGTGTTCAGACCGTCGCCGAAGATCACCGGTTGCTCACCGCGGGCCAGCAGGGCGGTCCACTTGGGGATCACGGCCGCGTACGCGCCGTTGGGATCCTGGCGCGCGCCGACGATGTTGAAGTAGCGCAGCGCAGCGACCGGCAGCCCGAAGCTGCGGGTGTAGCTCTGCCCGAGGATCTCGGCGATGTGCTTGTGCGCGGCGTAGGGCGAGAGCGGCCGGCCGATCCGATCTTCGCGCTGGGCCCCGGTCTCCGGTTCGCCGGGACAGTCGCCGTAGACCGCCGACGAAGACGCATGCACGAAGCTGCGGACCTTGGCCGCGCGCGCAGCCTCGAGCAGGTGGAAGGTGCCGTCGACGTTGACCTCGTGGCTGTCGACCGGCTCGTCGATCGTGCGCGGCACCGAGGCGATCGCGGCGTGGTGCAGCACGTGATCGACACCCCGGCAGAGCTCGGCGACCCGCTCGGCGTCGCGGATGTCGAGCTCGTGCACGTCGAGGCGCTCGTCGGCGTCCTTGGCCCCGCGGGCCACGGCCGCGTCGACCAGCGCGGTGATGTTGTCGTGCGTGCCGGTGTCGAAGTTGTCGATCGCGATCACCCGCTGGTTGAGCACCAGCAGGTGCTCGCACAGGTGCGAGCCGATGAACCCGCCCGCGCCGGTGACCAACCAGGTGCGCTGCTCGACCTGCAGCTGCCGTTCGACGATCTCGATCATCAGGGGATCCGTCATGCGCCTGCCTCGATTTCCTCGTGCGGCCGGTAGGTGTAGTACTCGGAGCTGTAGCGGCGGCCCTCGTCGCGCGCGTCGAGCTCGTTGAGCACCACGCCGAGCAGGTTGTTGTCGCCCTGCCGCAGCTGGGTCAGCGCGCGCTGAATGTCGATGCGCGTGGTCGAGCGGCAGCGCGCGACCATCACCACGCCGTCGACCTGCGGAGCCAGCAGCAAGGGATCGGTGACCGGCAGGGCTGGCGGCGAGTCGATGATCACCACGTCGAAGCGCTCGCGCAGCTCGGCCATCACCTTGCGGTACGCGGCCGACTCGATCAGCTCGGCCGGGTTCTCGGGGATCCGCCCGCAGGTCAGCACCTGCAGGGTCTCGGGCGCGCCCTCGAGATCGCCCTGCAGCGCGTCGACCAGCAGGTGCTCGCCCTGCAGCACGGTCGCGAGCCCGTACTCTTCCTTGCCGACGGGCGGCGGGAACACCTGATGCAGCCGAGGCCGACGCATGTCGGCGTCGACCAGGCAGACCTTCTTCTTGGCCTGGCAGTAGCTGAGCGCGAGGTTCATCGCGGTCGAGCTCTTGCCCTCGGCCGAGGCCGGTGAGGTCACCAGCAGCGCGAGCGAGCGCTCGCTCGACAGCATGAACGCCAGCGAGGTCCGGATCCCGCGGCAGCGCTCGGCCATCAGCGACTGCGGGTAGAGATGCGTGTAGAGATCGCGACGGCGTCGCTGCGCTCGCACGTTGCCGACTCCGAGCGCCGGATCGGCAGGCAGCAGCGGCAGCTGCCCGAGCGTCGGCAGCCCGAAGCCCGACAGCGCGCGCTCGAGATCGGCGACCGAGCGGATCCGATGGTCACGCATGTCGATCACGATTGCGAACACGGCCCCGAAGCTGAGCCCGGCCAGCGCCGCGATCGCGAGCAGCAAGACCTTGCGCGGACGGACCGGACGCTCGGGCATCGTCGCGAAGTCGAGCACCTCGACCGGCGGGACCTCGACGCGGTTGCTGACCTCGATGTCGTCGGTCCGGGTGCGCAGCTTGGCGTAGGCATCGGCCGCGTTGCTGGCCTCGCGCTCGAGCTGGCGATACGCAGGCTCGAGCCGGCCGAGCTCGATGGCCGCGTCGCGCTCGTCGTCGAGCGCCTGCTCGAGCTTGGACTCGGTCTCGGCCGCGGCCTTGTAGCGGGCCTGCAGCGTGCGGATCAGCGCCTTGCTCTCCTTCGCGATGCGATCGTCGATCAGCTCGACCCGGCGCTTGGCCTTGCGCCACTGCGGGTGCTTCTCGCCGTAGCGCATGTCGAGGTCGTTGAACTCGCGCTCGGCGTCGAGCCGCTCGGACAGCATGCGATCGAACAAGATGCGCTCGCCGCTGCTGAGCAGCGAGGCGCCGGCCAGGCTGCCCTCCTCGTGCAGCGCCTTGGCCTGCTTGTAGATGGCCTCGATCTCGATGCGATCGGCCTGCGCGGCCTTGGCCGAGGCCGACAGCGTGGAGATGGTCTGCGCGATCAGGTTCTGGCGATCCTCGAGCGAGATCGAGGTGATCTTGTTCTCGCGCTTGAACTTCTCGAGCGCCTTCTCGGCGTCCTGCAGCTCGGTGTCGGCGGTGGCGAGCTCGAGCTCGAGATCGCTGCGGGCCTTGTCGCCAGTGTCCGAGCGCCGCCGCGTGATGTGGGCCAGATAGGCCTTGGCGACCTCGTTGGCGATGTCTCGCGCGACCTCGGGATCGGGGTACTCGGCCGAGATCGCCATCACCCGCGAGCCGCGGACCTCCTCGACGCTGATCATCGCCTGCAGGCGCGCGACCGGATCGATCTTGGCCTCGGCTTGCTCGCGCAGCTCGGCGTCACGAATGCCGTCGGTGCCCAAGAAGGTCGAATCATCGGCGAGCCCGAGCTTGGCGATCGCAGCCTCGCTGACCTTGCGGCTGGAGATGATCTCGCGCTGGGTCTCGAAGTACTGCTTGTAGCCCTGCCGATCGCTCTGCTCTTCATCATTGACGCCGCGGACCTTGTCGAGCACCTGCGGTCCGCTCGGGTTCACCACCAAGGTCGCCGTCGCCCGCCAGTGCGGACGCAGCAGCGAGATCGCCAGCACCCCGAGCGCGACCGCGAGCACGGTCGTCACCGTCAACACCAGCCAGCGACGGCCGAGGATCGTCAGCAGCCGTAGCAACGCATCCAGAGCATCCGTCGCAGCCTCTGGCTCAGCCCCATCTCGCGGTCCATTCGGTCCACGAGCGCCGACACGCGGCGCATGCATTGGGGTGCCGGGCTGCTCCATTCGTCGGTCGAGCTTAGGAGGCTGGCCTGCGCTTGTCCAAAAGTAGCTCTGGCCGCGTGTTCAGCGACCTGCACTACAGAGTCGAGCTCGAAATGCCGGGGCGGGATCGCCCGGCGAGAAGCCTCGCACTCCACGCCGGGTTCAGTACACTTTCAAAACTGCTATTTTTCTGGCTCGCCACCCATGGAAGTGCGCCAACTCGACGACCGCATGCTCATCGAGCACGCCCACGGTTACGTGGAGATATCCGAGTTGGCGCCTGCCGTGTTCGTGACGCGCTACTACGGCACCGCGCCCGTGATCGTGGTCGAGCCTGTGATCGCGCTGTTCGATCAGCGAATTGGCGATGGCCATCGGATCAGCTTGTCCATCGATGCGACGGATCTGGCCTTCTTCGAGGCCGAGTTTCGCCGGCGATGGACCGACTGGATGCGCGACCACAAAGCCCAGCTGGACGACGTACATCTGCTGTTCAGCTCGCGGCTGGTGATGATGGGCGCGGCGCTGGTCAACGCGACCATTGGTCCCAAGATCAAGAGCTTCTCGGATCGCGAGCAGTTCAATGCCGCGATCCAGGCGGCGATAGCTGCGCGTGGGTCGACAGAGCGCACGCGGTCCCTCTAGCGCCCGCCGCGCGTCGTCGATGTGAATCGATTCGCGGTTCGCGGGTAGCAAAAATTTAACGCCATCCCGCTATCGCCATCCGCGGGTCGCACGATTGCTGTCACCGAGCGACGACCGATCCGTCATTGCGGCTCAGGGCCCAACGCGAGCTGCTTGCGAAAGAACGCGGCGGCTCGCGACGCGACCTCCTCGAGCGCGCCGGGCTGCTCGAACAGGTGCGTCGCGCCGTCGACGATCGAGATGCTGACCGTGCCGAGCATGCGCTGACGTGCGGACTGGTTGAGCGCGAGCACCTCGGGATCGCGGCCGCCGACGAGCAGCAGCGTGGGCGCGCAGACCAGGTGCAGCGCCGCGTCGGCGAGATCGGGTCGACCGCCGCGCGAGACCACGGCGGCCACGCGACGAGGTCGGGCTGCTGCGGCGACCAGGGCCGCGGCGGCGCCCGTGCTCGCGCCGAACAAGCCGAGCGGGAGCTCGTCGAGCTCGGCCTGCTCGCTGATCCAGTCGATCGCGTCGATCACCCGAGCGGCGAGCAGCTCGATGTCGAAGCGGAGGCTGCGATCGATCGCGTCGCGCTCACCCTCCTCGCTGGTCAGCAGATCGAACAACAAGGTGCCGATCTTCGCGTCGTTGAGCACCTGCGCGACGTAGCGGTTGCGCGGGCTGTGCCGGCTGCTGCCGCTGCCGTGGGCGAACAGCACCAGACCGATCGCGTCGGCGGGCACGTCGAGGCTGCCATCGAGCGCGGCGTCGCGGGTGATGATCGCGAC
>DATLLB010000645.1:0-5460 GCA_035538075.1 Enhygromyxa sp. | reverse complement strand
GTCGTCGTCGGTGCGTGCGAGCTGACGGAAGGTTGCGGACGCACAGATTCCGGTGAGCGCCGCGAGGGCGAGCGTCGCGACCGAGTTGCTCGTCCCTGCGATCAGGGCGTCGAAGCGGGTCGCGAGCAGCTCGCCGATCGTGATCTTGCTGGGCGTCACGCTCAGCCCTCGCGCGGCGGCGTCGACCTTGCTGGCCCAGGCTCGGCAGGCTTCTGCGCTTGGGTCGACGTAGAGGTTCTGCTCGGCAAAGCCGGCGCAGCGGGCTGCGTGCCAGGTCGAGGTCGTGCGGTTGCTGCCGGTGCCGCTGGTGCTCGTCCAGGTCGCGTATGTCCAGGCTCCGAGCGCGTCGAGCTTGCAGGTGATCGGCTCCGCGTCGCCGCGCCGCAGTCGAGCGACGCCTGCGGGGCGATCGATCTCGAGGCACACGCTGGGATTCCGCAGTCGATAGCCCGACCACGCCCAGAGCAAGAGGCCGAGCAGCACGCCGGGGAGCCCGACCATCAGCGCCTCCCAGTCGAGCTGCGGCTCGCCGAAGAACGCGTACCAGAGCGGCCACGCGGCGAGCAGGCTGGCGACGCGTCCGAGCCAACGCAGCGCTCGCCAGCCGGCGCCGTCGGTCAGGGGGAAGCGGGCCATGCCCGACGCTACCGCATGCCCGGCGCTTCGTGCTGCGCCTGGGCGACATACTCGAGGTATCCGCCGCCATACGTCAGCGGCCCCTCGGGCGTCAGCTCGAGCACGCGATTGCTGAGCTTGGCCAGGAAGTGGCGATCGTGGGAGACGAAGATCATCGTGCCCTCGAAGGTGCTCAGCGAGCGCGTGAGCATCTGCTTGGTGTCGAGATCGAGGTGGTTGGTGGGCTCGTCGAGCACCAGGAAATTCGGCGGCACGTAGAGCAGCTGGGCCAGCACCACGCGGGCCTTCTCGCCGCCCGACAGCACGCGGCACGGCTTGTCGACGTCGTCGCCGCTGAACCCGAACGCGCCCAGCAGGCTGCGCAGCGATCCTTGTGAGGCGCGCGGGTACTCGCGCTGCAGCTGATCGAGCACGGTCAGCGAGCCGTCGAGCAGCTCCATCGCATGCTGGGCGAAGTAGCCGAGCTTCACGCTCGCGCCGACCGTGACCGCGCCGACGTCGGGCTGGGTCTCGCCGGCGATCAACTTGAGCAGCGTCGACTTGCCGGCGCCGTTGATGCCCATCACGCACCAGCGCTCGAGCCGGCGGACCGTGAACTCGAAGCCGTCGTAGATCGTGCGCGAGCCGTAGCGCTTGCCGACCCGCTCGAGCCGGACCACGTCGTTGCCCGAGCGTGGCGGCTTGGGGAAATCGAAGTCGATCACCTGGCGGCGGCGCGGCGGATCGAACTTCTCGATCTTGTCGAGCTTCTTGACCCGCGACTGGACCTGGGCCGCGTGGCTGGCCCGCGCGGCGAAGCGCTCGATGAACGCCCGCTCCTTGGCCAGCATCGCCTGCTGGCGGGCGTACTGGGCCTCGTACTGGGCGGCCGCGAGGTCGCGCTGCTGCTCGTAGAAGTCGAAGTTGCCCGAGTAGGTGGTCAGCTCGCCGCCGTCGATCTCGACGATCTTCTTGACCAGACGGTTGAGCAGCTCGCGGTCGTGCGAGGTCATCACGATCGCGCCCGGGTACTCGAGCAGGAATTTCTCGAGCCACAGGATCGACTCGATGTCGAGGTGGTTGGTCGGCTCGTCGAGCAGCAGCACGTCGGGGCGCATCAACAGGATGCGGGCGAGCGCGACCCGCATCTTCCAGCCGCCGGAGAGCTTGCCGACGTCGCCGTCGATCATGTCCTCGGCGAACCCGAGCCCGGCCAGGATCGATCGCGCGCGGGGCTCGAGCTCGTAGCCGCCGAGCGCGTCGAAGCGCGGCTGCAGCTCGCCGTAGCGGGTCACCAGCGCGTCGATCTCGTCCGCGCGATCGGGGTCGGCCATGCCCTGCTCGAGCTCCTGCAGCTCGGCGGCCAGCTGCGAGACCTCGCCCGCGCCGGCGACCGTCTGGGCGAGCACCGAGCGGCCCGACATCTCGCCGACATCCTGATCGAAGTAGCCGATCGTCACGCTGCGCTCGACCGCGACCGATCCTTCGTCGGGCTGGTCCTGCCCGGTGATCAGCCGAAAGATGGTCGACTTGCCGGCCCCGTTGGGACCGACTAGGCCGATCTTCTCGCCTCGAAACACGCTCATCGAGGCGTCGACGAACAGGATCTGTGAACCGTAGCGCTTGCTGAGCTTGTCGAGGCTGATCATGACTGCCGGGCGAGCGCGAGCAGGCGCTCGTGATTCGGCAGCGACATACCACGCTCGGCCGCGAGCTCGACAAACCAACCGTTGCGCCAGCGCCACTCCTTGAGCGACGCGCGGAAGCTGGGGATCGAGCGCGAGTAGGCCGCGAGCCGCTCGCCGAGAGCATCGAGCGCGAGCGAGATCCCCAGCGCGGGCGCGCCGATCTCCAACAGCTCGGCGACCAGCGCGTGCAGCTCGGCGTAGCGCTCGCGCACGACCGTGCCCACGTCGCCATCGAACGCGTCGCAGAGCAGGCCAAAGCAGCTGTTCCACAGCAGCTTCTCGAGCTCGACCGCCGCGAACTCCTGCGCGTCGACGCGGCGAGCGGGCAGACCCCCGCCAAGGAACGCGTCGACCAGCGTCTGCGCGTGGGGGCCGAAGAACGGGCTCTCGCCGCCCGGCTCGATCGCGGCGCCGCGCTTGGGCACGGCGATGAACAGCAAGCCTCGTGTGGCGCCGGCGAGATTGTGCGCGGCCAGCCAGGGGCGCAGCATGCCGTTTTGTACGAACACCAGATCGTTGTGGCGATGCTCGGGCACGCGCGCGAGCACGGCGTCGAGATCGTCGTTGCGGACCGCGAGCAGGATCGGCACGCCGGCGGGGACGTCGAGCCGCTCCCAGCCGCGCCTGCGATCGATCAACGAGAAGCGCGAGGCATCGCGCTCGCACAGCGCGGTGCCGATGCGACCGGCCCCGATAATCTCGATCGTCACGCCGCGGCTGCCTGAGCGACGCGCTCGAACTGCTCGCGCAGCGCCGCGTTGACGCGCTCCGGAGCCTCGAGCTGCGGGAAGTGGCCGGCGTCGTCGATCAGCGTGCGCTCGAAGTCGTCGACGAAGTCGTAGTTCTCGAGCTCGGTGAACCAGGGCCCGAGCGCCGGATCACGCATGCCCCAGATCAAGCGGGTCGGCACGTCGATGCGGCGGAGTCGGCCCGGCCAGCGACGCAGGGCGGCGCGGTAATAATTGATGCCCGGCAGCCCGCGCTCGCGCACCTGTCGGACGTAGGGCTCGAGCTGCGCCGGCCCGAACGGCAGCTTGTTGCGCGCGTTGGCCTTGAACATGCGCGGCACGGAGGCCTCGGGATCCTCGGTCAGCATGCGCTCGGGCAAGTACGGCAGCTGAAAGAACACCATGTACCAGCTGCGACGCAGCTGATCGACGCGACGCAGCTGCTTGAGCATGATCTGCACGGGCGGGCAGTTGATCACGGTGAGCGTGTGCAGGCGATCGCCGTAGCGCTGCGCGACCTCCCACGCGATCGCACCGCCCCAGTCGTGCCCGACCAGGTGGACCTTGTGTACGCCGAGCGCATCGATCAGCTCGACGACGTCGCGGGTGAGGATGTCGAGATCGTAGTCGCGGACGCGGCTCGGCGCGTCGGTGCCTCCGTAGCCGCGCATGTCCGGCGCGACGACGCGGTAGCGATCGGAGAGGTCGGCGAGCTGCTCGCGCCAGCTGACCGCGAGCTCGGGGAAGCCATGCAGACACAGCACCGTGGGCGCCTCCGCGTCGGCGCTCGGGCGTCGCTCGTACCAGCGCACGCGCAAGCCCGACGCGAGACAGCCGACGTACGTCTGAGTCCCCGACGGGAAGTACGCGAGGTCGTCCATGCGCTTGCATGTATCACAGACTCGTTCGTTTCGCGCGACGCTCCTGCCGCCCGAGCCAAATCGCTTACATGTCCGATTCCGGCTAGTCGGGCCTCGGGCGCTGGGCTATCGAAGGAGGCGTGCTCTCGCCGAATGAGTGCTACCGGGCCCTGGGCGCCCGAGATCCGCGGTTCGACGGGTTGTTCTTCGTCGGGGTCGTGACCACGGGCGTCTACTGCCGACCGATCTGTCCGGCCCGCACGCCACGGGCCGACCGCTGCCAGTTCTTTGGCAACGCCGCCGCCGCCGAGAAGGCCGGCTTTCGTGCGTGCCTGCGCTGCCCGGGGCCAGCTCGGGGCGGCAGCGCGCCGATGGACGCGCGCTCGAGCTTGGTCGCGCGGGCGCTCGCGCGGATCGACGCCGGCTTCCTCGACGAGCACAGCGTCGAGCAGCTCGCGACCGAGCTCGGCGTCAGCAGTCGTCACCTTCGTCGCGCGCTCGAGGCCGAGCTCGGCGTCGGTCCGCTCGAGCTCGCCGCGACGCGTCGACTCGCGCTCGCCAAGCAGCTGCTGCACGACAGCGCGCTGGACCTGACCACGATCGCGTTCGCCAGCGGGTTTCGGAGCGTGCGTCGCTTCAACGCCGCGTTCGCGGCTCGCTTCGAGCGACCACCGTCGGCGCTGCGGCGCGAGCTCGTGGGCGAACATGAGGGCCGACCGATCCACCTGCGCCTCGATCTGCGCCCGCCGTTTTGCTGGCCGGCCGTGCTCGAGTTCATGCGCAAGCGGGCGATCGCCGGGATCGAGCACGTCGACGCGCACGAGTATCGACGCTTGGTCGCGCTCGACGGTCACGTCGGCGAGCTGAGCGTCACGTACGATGCTGCGCGACCGTGCCTGCGGGTGGAGCTGAGCCCCACGCTCGCGCCGAGGCTCGCGCGGATCGTCGCGCGGCTGCGTCGGCTGTTCGATCTCGACGCGCAGCCGGCTGCGATCGATCCGCTGCTCGAGGCGGATCCTCTGCTCGCGCCGCTCGTGCGCGCGCGGCCGGGCTTGCGGGTGCCGGGTTGCTTCGACGAATTCGAGGCGCTGATCCGCACCGTCCTCGGGCAGCAGGTCTCGCTCGCGGCCGCACGGACGCTGAGCGGGCGCTTGGTGGAACAGTTTGGCGAGCCCGTGCCCCACGAGTCGAGCCACGCGCTCGATCGCAGGTTTCCGAGCCCCGCGAGCCTGGCCGGCGCAGCGATCGACTCGCTCGCGAGCATCGGCATCCCCCGCGCACGAGCGACGGTGCTCCGCACGATCGCGTCCAGCTGGACCGCCGGCACGCTCGCGCCGGAGCGCGACGACGCCGAAGCGACGCTCGCACGGCTCGCCGAGCTGCCGGGCGTCGGCGTGTGGACGCGCGACTCTGCGGCCTTGCGGGTGCTGCAAGTGCCGGACGCGTTCCCGGCCAGCGACGGGGCCCTGCGCCGGGAGTTTCCCGAGCTCTCGCCCAAGCAGATCGAACAGCGCGCCGCCGGATGGCGACCGTTTCGCGCCTACGCGGCTCAACACCTGTGGACCGCGT
>DATLLB010000644.1:0-2033 GCA_035538075.1 Enhygromyxa sp. | reverse complement strand
CATGGGCAAGGTCGAGGAGCTGGCCGCGACGGTCGCCTTCCTCGCCAGCGAAGGCGTCGCGTTCATCAACGGTGAAGTGATCATCGTCACGGGTGGCGTGGGGTGGACCTACTGAGCCGGTTCAGTGCGGCTTTCGCGGATTGGAATTTCCTCTCCGACGATTGAACCGGATCGGCGGGAGCAGAGACCACCGCGGACGAGCCCAAAACCATGCTGATGATGACCCGCAACACGGTAGGTATCGAGAAAATTTGCGCCTACCCCTGCACGCTGACCCTGGACATGGTCGCGCTCGCGGAGGCCCGCGGGATCTCGCCCGCGCACCCGCTCGACGAGCTCTGGGTCGAGTCGCGCAGCTTGAACCCGGTCTGGGAGGACCCGGTCACGATGGCGGTCAACGCCGCGCGTGGTCTGCTCGAGGGTGAGGACCCCGAGCAGGTCGAGATGATCGTGGTCGGGACCGAGTCGAGCGTCGACTTCGGCAAGCCGATCTCCTCGTGGGTGCAGCGCCTCGCCGGGGTCGGCTCCAACTGCCGCAACTTCGAGACCAAGCACGCCTGCTACGGCGGCACCGGGGCGCTGATGACCGCGGCCCACTGGGTCGCGTCCGGCCACAACCGCGGCAAGAAGGCGCTGGTCGTGTGCGCCGACCAGAGCCGCATCCACCTCAACAAGCCGTGGGAGTTCGTGCTCGGGGCCGGGGCCGTGGCGATGCTGATCTCGGACCAGCCCGACTTCGTCGAGTTCGAGCTCGAGAACAACGGCTACTGGACCAACGAGATCAGCGACACCTACCGACCGACCTCGCGCGACGAAGTCGGCCACGCCGACACCAGCTTGTTCGGCTACCTCGAGGCGGTCGAGGGCGCGGCCGAGCACTTCATGCGGATCTCGGGCGAGACCGACTACGACGCCAACTTCGCCCGCCACATCTATCACGTGCCGTTCGGCGCGATGACCTACCGGGCCCATCGTGCGGTCGTGCGCCGCTGGGTCCCGGAGCTGCCGAACAAGGCCATCCAGAGCCACTTCGAGCGCAAGAGCAAGCCGGGTCTTCGCTACAACCGGCGATTCGGCGGCACGTACACCTCGGCGACCTTCCTGGCGATGATGGGGACGGTCGCGAGCGGCGAGGAGCTGCAGGCGGGTGACCGCATGAGCGTGTTCTCGTACGGCTCGGGCTCGTGCTCCGAGTTCTACTCGGTGCGGCTCGGCGAGCGGGCGCGTGAGATCGTCGCTGCCGCCAAGCTCGACGAGCGACTCGACGCGCGGCGCCGGATCACGGTGCCCGAGTACGAAGCCATCGAGCAGCTGCGCGCCAGCTACGTCGAGGGCCGCGACTACGAGACCGACAAGTCCGATCCGCCCGGCCACTACGAGAGCGCGTACGCGGGCAAGGGCCTGTGCGTGCTCGATGGCGTGTCCGGCTGGGAGCGGCGGTATCGACTCACCTAGCGTCATGCGACTGCGCTGCGACAACCGTGACGCGCCGGTCTGGCGCATCCGTCTCGAGCCAGGCGACAAGCCGGGCAAGCGCGGCGAGATCGTGTTCGACGGGGCCGGGCTGGCGCAGCTCGACGGTCTGCTGCAGGAGGCCGAGGCCAGCAAGCGCTGCCGCGTGCTGGTGGTCGAGAGCACGCCGGGCGTGTTCTGCCGCGGCATGGATCTCGAGTTTCTGGTCGCGCATGCGGGCGAGGATCAGTCGGAGAAGCTGGCCGCCTATGCGCGCTGCATGGAGCGGCTGCGAGGCTCGCAAAAAGCCGTGATCTGTCTGGTCGATGGCGAGGCGATGGGCGGCGGCGTCGGGCTGGTCGCGGCCGCCGACCTGGTGATCGCCACGGCCCGCTCGCGCTTCGCCTTGCCCGAGTGCGTGCTCGGGCTGATCCCGGCGATGGTGTTGCCGCTCCTGTGCGAGCGCATGCCCGTGCAGAAGGCCCGCTGGCTCGCGCTGTCGAGCCGCAGCGTGATGGCCGACGAAGCGGCGACGATGGGCTTGGTCGACGAGCTGGTCGAGGGGCCGATCCAGCTCGAGC
>DATLLB010000643.1:0-5950 GCA_035538075.1 Enhygromyxa sp. | reverse complement strand
TGTTCGAGACCATTCAGCGCAAGCGTCGGGCTGGCTATCGCGTGCTCGTGATGGGCGACTTCAACACCGCGCATCGCGAGATCGATCTCGCCCGCCCGCGCGAGAACAAGACCACCTCCGGGTTCCTGACCGAGGAGCGCGAGGAGTTCGATCGCTGGATCGCTGCGGGCTGGATCGACAGCTTCCGCCACTTCGAGCCCGGCGCCGGCCACTACTCGTGGTGGTCGCAACGCGGCACCGCTCGCGCTCGCAACATCGGGTGGCGCATCGACTACGTGCTCGCCTCGCCGAACGTCCAACCATGGCTGCGCGGCGCGTTCATCCAGCCGGACGTGCCCGGCTCGGATCACGCTCCGATCGGCGTCGAGCTCGACCCCGGCGTCTTTCGATGAGTTTCGTCCGAGCCCTATCCGAGCAGTGAGATTCGCTACGGCGCATCGCATGACAAGCGCCAGTCGATTCGGTAGCGTGCCGCCATGCGCACGTTCGTGGTCCCGTCGCTGTTCGCCGCCTCTCTGCTCCTCACCTCGGGCTGCCAATCCGGCGACCAGAAGCCACCGGACGACAAGAAGGGCGCCACCGCCAAGAAGAGCGGCGCCGCCGACAAGCCCACGACCAAGGCCGGCGACGCGGGCGACGTGAAGAAGCCCTCGGCCGAGGAGGCGGTGGCGTTCGTCAAGGGCGTCGACGCCAAGCTGCGCGAGCTGTGGACGGCCGAGTCCAAGGCTGCGTGGACGCAGGCGACCGACGTGACCGACGAGCACGCCGCAGCGGTGGCGGCGGCCAGCGAGCAGACGATGGCCTACGTCAATCAGACCATCAAGGACGCGCGCAAGCTCGACGGCGTCGAGGCCGATCCCGACACGCTGCGGCAGCTGAAGCTCATCAAGATCGGGACCACGCTGCCGGCCCCCAACGACGCGACCAAGCGCAAGGAGCTGGCCGAGCTGGTGACCAAGCTCGACAGCATGTACGCGACCGGCCAGTGGGGCTGCGACGACAAGGGTGCCAACTGCAAGGACCTCGGCGCGGCCGAGGACATCATCTCCAACAGCGACAAGTACGAGGAGCAGCTGACCGCCTGGGAGGGCTGGCACTCGATCGCGCCGCCGATGCGGCCGCTCTACCAGCGCTTCGTCGAGCTCGCCAACGAGGGCGCGCGCGACATCGGCTATGCGGACACCGGCGAGCTGTGGCGCTCGGGCTACGACATGACCCCGGCCGAATTCGAGGCCGAGATGGAGCGCCTCTGGCAGCAGGTCAAGCCGCTCTACACCCAGCTGCACTGCCACGTCCGCGCCAAGCTCGGCGAGAAGTACGGGACCGACAAGGTGCCGGCCAACGGCATGATCCCCGCGCACCTGCTCGGCAACATGTGGGCGCAGGAGTGGCCGAACGTGTACGAGGACATGATCCCGTACCCCGATCAGCCGAGCATCGACCTGACCGCCGGCTTGCAGCGGGCCAAGTTCGACGAGCTGAAGATGGTCAAGACCGCCGAGAATTTCTTCGTCTCGCTCGGCCTCGACCCGCTACCCGAGACCTTCTGGGAGCGCTCGCTGTTCGTGAAGCCGGCCGACCGCAAGGTCCAGTGTCACGCGAGCGCGTGGGACGTGGAGTTCAACAACGATCTGCGCATCAAGATGTGCATCAAGATCAATGAAGAGGACTTCGTCACCATCCACCACGAGCTCGGGCACAACTACTACTATCACTACTACTACACCAAGCCTGTACTGTTTCAGGCCGGAGCCCACGACGGATTCCACGAGGGCATTGGTGACACCCTCGCGCTCTCGGTCACGCCCAAGTACCTCGCCGACATCGGCCTGCTCGAGCAGGCCAGCGAGGACCCCAAGGCCGTGATCAACAAGCAGATGGCCGATGGGCTGGAGAAGATCGCGTTCCTACCGTTCGGTCTGCTGATCGATCGCTGGCGCTGGGGCGTGTTCTCGGGCGAGATCGAGCCTGGCGAGTACAACGAGGCGTGGTGGAAGCTGCGCAACGAGTACCAGGGTGTTTCGGCCCCCAGCGAGCGCAGCGAAGAGCACTTTGATCCGGGCGCCAAGTATCACATCCCGGGCAACACTCCGTACGCCCGCTACTTCCTCGCTAGGATCCTACAGTTCCAATTCCACAAGGCCCTCTGCGATGCTGCGGGTCACGAAGGTCCGCTGCACACCTGCTCGATCTACGGGAGCAAGGAGGCGGGGGCCAAGCTGCAAGCAATGCTCGAGATGGGCGCCAGCAAGCCCTGGCCGGATGCGCTCGAGGCCATCGCAGGCACCCGCAAGATGGACGCAGGACCGCTGCTCGAGTACTTCGAGCCGCTGCAGGGCTATCTCGCCGAGCAGAATCAGGGTCGGACCTGTGGCTGGTAAAGACGTGTCTTAGCGTACGTTGCGCGGCGAGTGGGTATCCTCCCACTCGCCGCTTGCACTCGTAAGAAGGCGGTAGTTTTTGTCGGGTAGAGGCGCTGGCGGCGGCCTGGTTTGGATTGAATCGCAAGTTCTCGCGCAATCAGAATCGGCACCATCTGTAATACTCTTCACGGAACCCGCCCCAACGCCCGCGTGCGCCCATCCCCCATGCAAAACCCATTTGCTTATTAACTCAGACCGCGTAAAGATGCTGGGGCATGAACGTAACCGACTCTAGAGGTCCGAGAGGGTCAAACCATGTCTAGAAAGAAGACCTTTCCCTGTGGTCACAGCGGCAAGGGCCGTTTTTGTCATCGTTGTCAGGCCGCCAAGCAGGAGCAGGAGGCGGCTGTTCTTCACGCCCAGGATGCTGGGCTGACTGGCAGCCCCGAGAGCAACGGCAGCAACGGTAGCAACGGCAAGCATCACAAGCGGGCCGAGGAGGATGGCGAGGCCAAGGCCGACAAAGAGGCTTGGCGCGAAACCTTCGAAGCCGACCCCATTCCGCTGCGCCATCTGCCAAGCCGCAACCTGGTCATTCGCGCCCGGCAGATCCTGTCCGAGATCGGCAAGGGCGCGCCGTGGCATCAGTTCAACGGCAAGCGGCTGCAGCATGATCGCAATGTGGTCAGCATTCCGCTCGGTCGACGCTATCGCATTTTGTTTCGTACCGACGATGGCGCGCCCAAGCCGGTCGAAGTGCTCTCGCACGAGGCCTACAACGGCACCAAGCCGGGCCGTCGTTGAGTCTGAATCATAGCTTCCTTCTCACCTCGCATTCGGGGTGAAGACGACTCGGCCGCGTGCGCCCGGTAGCTCTGCGCGCTCGAGCGCGAGCGGCCAGTCGTCGAGCGAGTAGCAACCGACCACGTGCTCTCGCAGATCGCTGGCGAGCAGCGCCTCGAGCTGCGCACGCAGGGCTGCATCGCCGGCCGTCTGCGCCCAGCGATGCAGCCAGAATCCGCGCATGCGAAGCTCGCGGAACACCAGCTGTGCGACCGAGAGCTGCACGGGCAACCGACTGATCGCGCCGTAGACCACCAGCTCGCCGCCGACCTGCAAGCACGAGCCGAGCAGCTCGCTGATCGGGCCGCCGCTGCCGTCGAACGCGATGCGTGGCTGCGGGAGCCCCAGCTCGATCAGGCGCGCGGCCATGTTGGGCTCGCGGACCAGCACGTTGTCGGCCCCGAGGCCCCAAAGATCCGCGATCGGCTCGCGCGTGCCGACCAACGCGATGCTGCGCAGGCCTCGTGCGCGCGCGAGGCTGATCAGGTAGCGGCCGACCGAGCCGGCGCCCGGCGAGTGCACGAACCAATCGCCGGGCTCGAGCTCGTCGAGCAGCACGGCGGCGGTCAGCGCTTCGATCCGCAGCGTGCACGCGTCGATCGGATCGCGATCGGCCGGCAGCGGGATCACGGCGCTGGCCGGGACCGTCAAGCGCTCGCGCCAAGCTCCGCAGCGGATCGGCAGCAGCACGTGGGTGCCCGGCTCGGGCCCAACCACCGCCTCGCCGAGCGCCAGCACTCGGCCCACCCCTTGCGCGCCGGGAAAGCCACCCAACGCGTGGAGCGGATAGAGGCCGCGGATCGTCAGGCGATCCATCGGCGAGATCGGTGAGGCCACGACCTCGACGAGCAGCTCGCCCGCGCGAGGCTCCGGCTCCGGCACCTCGATCAGCGCGAGCGCAGCCCGAGGATCGCCGGGCATCTGGACATGGAGCGCCTTCAAAGCCGGGCCATAGTAGCCCTCTGGGTCGCTCAAGCGATGGGCGGTCGTGGGGGGCTGAGCAGCGCGTCGATCTGAGCCTCGATGGCGGGGATGATCAGCGCCTCGAAGCGCTGCAGCTCACCGCCGACGATCCACCACGCGATCAAGGCCTCGAGCGCGGTCGCGGCCCGATACTCGCGGACCCCTCGGCGGCCGCTGGTCCGGCCGACCGCCGCGTTGCGAGCCCGACCGACGATCGCGAGCTCGTCCTCGCGCAGGTGTCCGGCCTCGAGCAGCGCGGCGAGCAGCGCGGCCTGAGCCTCGGCCTGGACCAGCCGCGCGCGCAGCTTGTCGAGGCGATCGGTCGGGTAGTCGCCGCGTCGGCTCAGCCGCAGCCGCACCTCGCGTTCGAACTCGACGTCGCCCAACCACGCGAGCGTGCGGATCGATCGGCCGCGCAGTGTCGAGTCGTCGCTCATCGGGCCGGCGGAGGTTAGTGCGCGACGCAGAGCTCTGGAAGGGCCTCAGGCTTGGAGCACCGGCCGCTGGCGTTGTTGCTCGTCGGTCATGTATTCCCGATACACTCCCTCCTCGCGCCGCGCCAGCGACCGGCGGTCCTGCGCCTGAGACCCTTCCAGAGCTCTGCGTCGCGCACTAGCATTCGCCAACGGTGAGCGGCGCGGGCACGTGGATCGCGATCGGCTGTGGACTGGGCGCCGCGCTGTGCTTTGGCGTCGGCGACTATCTGGCCCAGCGGCTCACGCATCGGCACGGGGCGATGTCGGCGATGTTCGCGGTGCAGGTCGCGAGCTTGCTGGTGCTCGCGACGATCGGGGCCGCGTGGTACGGCGCACCTCGGGCCGCGCCCGAGCAGGTCGCAGCCGTGATCGGCATCGGCCTCGTCAACACGCTCGGCATGGTCGGGCTCTACCGCGCGTTCGAGACCGGCAAGCTCTCGCTGGTCTCGCCGATCGCCGGATCGATGGGTGCGTTCGCGGTCGTGTTCGCATGGCTGGCCGGGACGCCTCCGCCTGCGGTGGTGATCCCCGGCTTGTTCGCGGTCGTGCTCGGGATCGTGGCCGCGAGCACCGTCGACGAGCCCACACCGAAGCGCGGCGCGTCCAAGCTCGGCCGCGCGCTCGGGGTCGGCTGGGCGCTGCTCTCCGCGCTCGGCTTCGGCTGGGTGTTCTCGGTGCTCGGCCAGCGCAGCGTCGCGCTCGGGCCGGTGTGGACGATCGCGATCCTGCGGCTGGTCGCGATCGTCTTGTTGATCGCGCTGGCCAAGCCGCTGCGCGTGCGCCCGACCGCCGCGCTGGGTCGCGAGCAGCCGAGCAGCCGCGGGCGCACGCTGGCGATCGCGTGCCTCGACTCGGGCGGGATGGTGCTGGTCGCCTTGGGTGGCGCGGCCGAGCCCAGCGACGCGGCCGTGGTCGCGGTGCTGGCCTCGAGCTTCCCGCTGATCACGATCGCGCTCGCGCGCGTGTACCTGCGCGAGGGCCTGCGCTGGTGGCAGTGGATCGGCGTCGCGCTGGTGCTGGTCGGCGTGGCGTGGGTGTCAGCGATCTACTGATCGAGGAGCTCGCGCGCGATGACAGCCGCTGGATCTCGTTGCATAGCCGTGACCAGGTGCACCGATGCGCGCGCGATCGGGCACGCGACAATCGTCGAGGTGCAGCGCGACGGTGCCCGAGCTGCGCAGGCCCATCTTGCCTTCGTCCTTGCCCGATCTCGAGCCCCAGCACGCCGCGCTCGAGCACGAAGCAGCTGATGCCCCGCGTGCCGCGATCGGGCTCGCTGCGCGCGAACACCAAGAACAGCCCCGC